>JAXJUJ010000062.1:0-3126 GCA_036309125.1 Acutalibacteraceae bacterium
GCCCGGTTCAATGATGAAGCTTGATGATATTCTTTCTCTTGAATATAAAAGTACAACAACCCGTTGCAAAGGTTGCTCAAACAACTGTATGCTCACAATAAATAATTTCCCTGACGGTCGTCGTCATATCACGGGCAATCGCTGCGAAAAGGGTGCAGGTGAGAAAAATAAGTCAAAAGCACCTAATATGGTTGAGTATAAGCTTAACAGAATTTTTGACTATCCGAATCCTGAAAACGCTACACGCGGAACTATAGGTATTCCACGCGTACTTAATGTATATGAAAATTTCCCGTTCTGGGCTACATTCTTCCATAAGCTCGGTTTTAATATCGAAATTTCTCCGCTTTCAGACAGAAAGATTTATGAGCTCGGCATGGAAACTATCCCTTCTGAGTCTGAATGCTATCCTGCAAAACTTGCTCACGGTCACGTGCAGTGGTTGATTGACAAGGGAATCAAAACAATTTTCCACCCCTGTATTTATTACGAACGTCAGGAAACACCTGATGCACAGAACCATTACAACTGTCCGATGGTTGTTTCTTACGCGGAAAATCTTAAAAATAACGTGGAAGCTGTCAACGAAGGTGACGTAAAATATCTTCGTCCGTTTATGGCATTCACAAGTGAGGAAATACTTGCCGATCGTCTTGTAAAGCTCTGTGATAAGGAATGGCGAATCGGTGAAGATGAAACTCGTGCTGCTGTCCACGCTGCATGGATCGAGCAGATTAAGGCAAAAGAGGATATCCGTACAGAAGGACGCAGAGTTCTTGAAGAGATGGAAAAGAATAAAGGCTACGGTATCGTCCTTGCCGGCAGACCGTATCATATTGACCCTGAAATCAATCACGGTATTCCGGAAATGATCGCTTCTTACGGTCTGACTGTTCTCACTGAAGATAGCCTTCCTATCAATTTCAATCCGGAAAGACCGATGCGAGTCAATGACCAGTGGGTTTATCACTCACGTCTCTACACAGCTGCTGAATTTGTCTGCAAACGTGACGATCTTGAACTCATTCAGCTCAATTCATTCGGCTGTGGTCTTGATGCTGTCACAACAGATCAGGTTTTTGAAATTCTCGATAACAGCAATAAGCTTTATACTGTTCTTAAGATTGACGAGGTTAACAATCTCGGTGCTGCGAGAATCAGACTCAGAAGTCTTCTTGCCGCAATGAATCAAAGACACGAAAGAAACGTGAAGCCGGAGCCTAAGCCTCTTAATTACCGCAGAACTGAATATACAAAAGCAATGCACGATGAAAAGTATACAATCATCGTTCCGCAGTTCAGCCCGATTCATCTTGATCTTGCTGAGCCTGTTTTCAAAAAATACGGGTTCAACGTTGAGGTACTTCATAATGATAACCGTCAGGCAATTGATACAGGTCTTAAATTCGTTAATAACGATGCTTGTTTCCCGTCAATTACTGTAGTCGGACAGATTATGGATGCGGTTCTTTCGGGCAAATATAATACTGATAAGCTCGCAATCATTATGACCCAGACGGGTGGTTGCTGTCGAGCAAGTAACTATGTCGGTTTCATAAGAAGAGCACTTGAAAGTGTAAATCTCTCACACATTCCCGTAATCTCTCTTAATGCGAACGGAATGGAGAAAAACGAGGGCTTTAAACTTCCGAAAAAGCTGCTTTGGGAAGCTATCAAGGCTGTAGTTTACGGCGATCTGTTTATGCGTTGTCTTTATCGTGTCCGTCCTTACGAACTTGTTGAAGGCTCTGCAAATGCACTTCACGCAAAACTGCGTGACTTGTGTACAAAGCATTTGACCGGAGAAGATAAGACATATTCATATAATGATCTTTGTCAGAAAATTGTCGATGAATTTGATGCACTTCCGATTCACGAAAATGTCAGAAAGCACCGTGTAGGTGTTGTTGGCGAAATTCTTGTTAAATATATGCCTCTTGCAAACAATCATATTGTTGAGCTTCTTGAAAAAGAGGGGGCAGAGGCTGTCGTTCCTGATCTTATTGATTTCTTTAACTATTACATTTATAAGAATGACTATAAGCATCAGTATCTCGGTTCAAGATGGACTGCTTCTGCTATAGCTCATGTCGGCGTAAAAATGATCAGAGTCCTTAAGCGTCCTGCAATCAAGGCTCTTGAAAACAGTAAACGTTTTGAACCACCAATGAAAATTGAAGATGTTGCCGAACTTGCAAAGCCGTTCCTGTCGCTTGGCAATCAGTACGGTGAAGGTTGGTTCCTTGCAGGTGAAATGGCAGAATTGATCACAACAGGTACCCCGAATATCGTCTGTATTCAGCCTTTCGCTTGTCTTCCTAACCACGTCGTAGGTAAAGGCGTTATCAAGGCAATGAAGAATACTTATCCGCAGGCAAATATTGCCGCTGTTGACTACGACCCGGGTGCTTCCGAGGTAAATCAGGTGAACAGAATCAAGCTTCTTCTTTCAGCGGCAGACGAAATAGCAAAGAATCTGAAATAATGAGGAATATTTAATGAATGCACTTGAACAGATAATTTCAAATCACGCTTTTGTATCTTTTGCACTGGCATGGCTTGCTGCACAGTTTGCAAAAGGAATACAGGGGATCTTCAAAGAAAAATCCATAAAGGGTTTCCGACGTGTTATTGCTAACGGAGGAATGCCCAGCTCGCACGCATCAAGCGTATGTGCGCTTTGTACAGCGAGTGTAGTATCTTACGGATTTTCTTCTTTTCAGTTTGCGGTCTCAGCTCTTCTGGCCCTGATTGTAATGAATGATGCTTTTGGTGTACGTTACGAAACAGGTAAGCATTCAAAGGTGCTCAAAAAGCTTATCAAAGAGGGCGATGTTGAGATGGATGTAAATCTTAAAGTTGCCGTAGGTCACACACCTTTGCAGGTTATAGTGGGAGCTGCTTTGGGAGTTGCAATTTCACTTGCACTGTATTATTTATTTTACAGATAAAGCGAAAACTGAATGTAAAAAAAGGACGGCTTGGGCGGCGTAAATTAGGGATTGATTAGCCTTAAATCAATTCTTTTGGCGAATGACTTCGTTAAAACTCTCAAAATACGGCAGTATTTTATCGAGTTTATGCCTTGTCCTTCATCCAAAATAATAGGATTTAAGGTGCAAAGCA
>JAXJUJ010000063.1:0-6264 GCA_036309125.1 Acutalibacteraceae bacterium
GAGCTTTTTCTTTCTTGCTCATAATCTACAACCTTTCCATAGTTTTTTGCCATTATACTACATAAAAAGATAATTTGCAAGAGATTGTTTACAATTTGTTAAAAATAATTATTTTGTCGAGGGCAGTTGTTTTTGTAGCGAAACAGAATTATACATAATTTGCATATTGTTAAAGATTAAGTCTTTTAAATGAGTTGACTTTTAGAAAAATAGTAATTATAATTATTTAATGTTGAATATCAAACATTTACGGGAGGAGTCAGAGTGGATAACGAAAGCGATAAATTGATCAGCACCAGGCTGCGTGGTTTGTCACACAGAATTCACCGTTTTTTTGAAAACAGCCCGAATAAGAAAACGATAGATTCAATCACAGGTACTCACGGTTGGATTATAGCCTTTCTTGCATGTAACAAAGGAAAAGATGTGTTTCAGAAGGATGTCGAGAGAGAGTTTGATGTGACTCGGTCCACCGCGTCTAAAGTAATTGATCTTATGGAACAGAAGGGTCTTGTTACACGCGAAAAGGTGCCTTGTGATGCTAGACTCAAAAAGCTCGTGCTTACGCAGAAGGCGCAGGAGCTTTCGGAGCTTTTCGAAAAAGACAGACTTCTTCTTGAAGAAACACTTACACAAGGCTTTGATGATGAGGAAAAAAGAATATTATGCGATTTTATAACGAGAATGAATAATAATCTTCAGAAATCAGATAAGGAGGAATGAAAATGCACGTAATAAAAAAACTCGCAGGGTGCATAAGAGAGTATAAAATTCAGACGATACTCAGTCCGCTTTTTATTGCGCTTGAAGTTCTTATAGAGGTAATTATACCTTTTATTACAGCAAAGCTTATTGACAGCATTGAGATGAAAAGCGACATTGCTGTTATCGCAAAATTCGGAGGAATTCTTGTTGCACTTGCAATGATGTCTCTTGCTTGCGGTGCTTTGTCGGGTCACTTCTGCGCTGTTGCATCAAGTGGTTTTGCCAAAAATCTCAGACACGACCTGTTTTACAAGGTTCAGAGCTACTCTTTCTCAAATATTGATAAGTTCTCAACTTCAAGCCTTGTAACCCGTCTTACAACTGACGTCACAAATGTGCAGAACTCATTTATGATGATTATCAGAACAGCTATCAGAAGCCCGATGATGATTATCTTTTCTGTCATTATGACTCTTCGTATCAGTAAAAAGCTTACTCTCATCTTCCTGACAACGATTCCGTTTCTTGTCGTCGGTGTAACCTTTATGCTTAAAAAGGTAATGCCTTTCTTTAAGAAGATATTTAAAAAGTATGACCAGCTCAACAATTCAATTCAGGAAAATATCAGCGGTATCCGTGCCGTAAAGTCATTTGTTCGTGAGGATTACGAAAAAAAGAAGTTTGCAAAATCTTCTGATGAGGTTTGTGAAAACTTCACAATTGCAGATAAAATGCTTGCTTTTGCAAGTCCTATTATGCAGTCTGCAATATATGTTGTAATGATTCTTATCTGCTATATCGGTGCAAAGACTATCATTTCTTCAGGCAATACCGAGCTTACCGTCGGCGGACTTTCTTCTGTTATGACCTACGGTATGCAGGTGCTTATGAGCCTTCTTATGCTTTCAATGATATTTGTTATGATTTCAATGTCCTTGACTGCAGCAAACCGTATTGCCGAGGTGCTTGATGAGGAAAGCTCGATTCATAACCCTGAAAATCCCGTTATGCAGGTTAAAGACGGAAGCATCAGCTTTGAAAATGCAAGCTTTGCTTACTCTGAAAAAGCAGAAAGAAAAACTCTTGAAAATATTAATCTTGAAATAAAATCAGGAGAAACTGTAGGTATCATTGGCGCTACGGGTAGCAGTAAGACCTCCTTGATTCAGCTCATTTCAAGACTTTACGATGTCAGCGACGGCTCAGTAAAAGTCGGCGGCATCGACGTCAGAGACTATGATGTTAAAACTCTCAGAGATGCAGTTTCCGTTGTGCTGCAGAAAAATGTCCTTTTCTCAGGTACAGTCAAGGATAATCTCCGTTGGGGTAACAAAGATGCTAAAGATGAAGAAATCCGCAGAGCGTGCGTTCTCGCTCAGGCTGATGAGTTCGTTTCTGCTATGCCTGACGGATATGACACTATGATCGAGCGTGGAGGTACCAACGTTTCAGGTGGTCAGAAGCAGCGACTTTGTATCGCAAGAGCCTTGCTCAAAAAGCCGAAAATTCTAATTCTTGATGACTCAACGAGTGCTGTTGATACAAAAACGGATTCTCTCATAAGAAGAGCCTTGCGAGAAGAAATTCCGGATACAACCAAAATTATCATCGCACAGAGAATTTCATCAGTTCAGGATGCCGATAAGATAGTTGTCATCGATAACGGCACAATAAATGGTATAGGCACTCACGAAGAGCTTATTGAAACAAACGAGATTTATCGTGATGTGTTTGAAACTCAGACTAAGGCAGGTGATTTCGATGACTAAACCCTCAAAAAAGAATCCTCCGATGCCGAAAGGTCAGAGGCCGAAGCCTAAAAAAGGAACATTCAAAAGGGTAATGAAATATCTTTTCGCAGACTATAAGCTGCCTCTTGCAATAGCGATAATCTGCGTTATTTTCTCAACGGTTGCATCGACATCAGCAAGCCTTTTCCTCAATCAGATAGTAACAAGGATTGAAGAAGGTCTTAAGGTAGGCTGGACATCAGAAACCTCACACAGCATACTTTCCTTGCTGGCATTTATGGCGGGTATTTATGTGATAGGTATCCTCACAACCTTTACACAGGGCAGAATTATGGCAGTGGTTACGCAGGGTTTCCTCAATAACCTTCGTAAAAAGATGTTTTCGAGGATGCAGAATCTTCCTATCAAGTACTTTGACACTCATCCCCACGGTGACACAATGTCTTACTACACAAACGATATTGACACTCTTCGTCAGCTCGTTTCTCAGGCAGTGCCGTCACTGATTATGTCAGCGTTAACTATCACAATCCTTGTTGCATATATGCTTTACCTCAGTGTCTGGATGACACTCATCGTTTTCGGTGCAGTTATCATGATGATGTTTGTGGTGAAATTTGTCGGCGGAAACTCAGCAAAGTATTTCCTTCGTCAGCAGAAGGCTATCGGTGAGACCGAAGGCTACATCGAGGAAATGATGAGTGGTCAGAAGGTTGTCAAGGTTTTTAACCACGAAGAAGAGTGCTGTAAGGATTTCGACGAAATCAACAACAGACTTTTCAAGGAAGCCTCAAAGGCTCATAGCTTTGCAAATATCCTTATGCCGATTATGGGTAATATAGGTAACATCCTCTACGTTATAATCGCATTCATCGGTGGTATTCTTATCCTTTCACCGAACGTTACAAATGTTTCGTTTTCAGGTCAGGCTCTCGGTCTTGCCGTTGTTATTCCTTTCATAAATATGACAAGACAGTTCACGATGAATATTACGCAGATTTCTCAGCACTTTAACCATATCATTATGGCTCTTGCAGGTGCAGAGAGAATCTTCGAGCTTATGGACGAAGAGCCTGAGGTTGACGAAGGTTACGTAACTCTCGTCAATGCAAAAGAGGTTAACGGTGAGCTTGTCGAGTGTAAGGAAAGAACAGGTATCTGGGCGTGGAAGCATCCTCACGAGGACGGCACCATAACTTACACAAAGCTGATGGGTGACGTCAGAATGGAGAATATGGATTTCGGATATACTCCTGAAAAGCTTGTTCTTCACGATGTTACACTTTTTGCAGAGCCCGGACAGAAGGTCGCTTTCGTCGGAGCAACAGGTGCAGGTAAAACAACAGTCACTAATCTTATCAACCGTTTCTATGATGTTGCAGACGGTAAGATAAGATATGACGGAATCAATATCAATAAAATCAAAAAAGACGATTTGCGTCATTCTCTCGGCATCGTTCTTCAGGAAACAAACCTTTTCACAGGTACAGTTATGGATAATATACGTTACGGTAAGCTTGATGCGACTGATGAGGAATGCATTGCAGCAGCAAAGCTTGCCAATGCACACGATTTCATAACACGACTTCCCGAAGGCTACCAAACAATGCTCACTTCAAACGGAGCTAACCTTTCACAGGGTCAGCGTCAGCTTCTTTCAATCGCACGCTGTGCGGTTGCTGATCCTCCCGTAATGATTCTTGACGAAGCAACATCCTCGATCGATACGAGAACAGAGCTGATAGTTCAGCAGGGAATGGATGCTCTTATGAAGGGCAGAACAGTTTTTGTTATCGCTCACAGACTTTCTACGATTCAGAATTCCGATGTTATTATGGTTCTTGAAAAAGGTAGAATCATAGAACGAGGAAATCACGATAAACTCATCGAGGAGCAGGGCAAATATTATCAGCTTTACACAGGAAAATTTGCTGATAACTAAAAAAATCCGATGCATTTGAGTTGAAATTTTCAAATGCATCGGATATAATACTTTTCAATATGATGTTTTTGGAGGAAATTGGTTATGCTTCAGCTGTACTGGTCAATCGCCGCGGTGATTGATTTTTTGATTGTTTACAAGTTTAATCTGGTGGATTCAGCAGGGGATTTCTGGATTCCTGTTCTGATGCACGTCGGCATTCTTGCGCTGATGTGTGCGTTGCATTCTGTGTTTATTGTGCTCTACTCCCTTGTTGTAAACCGTGATAAGGAAGTAACTGATATTCACAATTCGCACAGAGCAGTTCTTCTTTATACGCTTAAGTTATACTTTCAGTTGGCTCAGGTTAAAATACATACAACGGGAATCGAAAAGGTTCCTGATGACGGTAAGTTCCTTTTTGTCGGGAATCATCTTTCGAGCTATGACCCGATGGTTGCTCTCTGGACACTCAGGAAAAAGAACCTTGCATTTGTTTCAAAGAAAGAAAATCTTTATATAAAGTTCGGTGGAAAATATATCCATAAAGCAGGATGTATAGGACTTGACCGTGATAATAACCGTGAGGCTGTAAAAACTATCAACGAAGCAGCAAGACGTATCACAGACGGTGTCTGCGCAATGGGCATTTATCCCGAAGGCTGGGTAAATAAAACAGGCGAGGGTCTCCTTCCGTTCAGAAACGGAGCTTTCAAGATTGCTAAAAAAGCCAAAGTGCCGATTGTTATCGGTGTTATAAATAACACTCGCTCAATCGATAAAAATCGTTTCCGCAGAAGAACGGAAATCAGATTCAATATCATCGATGTGATACCTTACGAGGATATTGCGGATCTCAAAACAAGCGAGATCAGTGAAATAGTATACGATAAAATTTACAACGCTTTGGAAAAGAAATGAGTGATATTATGAACAACCCGAAAAAAATCAGCGAAGAAATGAAAGCACTTTATCCGTGCAGGATTGAACTTCACGCGCACTCTGCTCCCGCGAGCGGATGCTCAGAGGTTCCTGTAGACGAGCTTGTCCGTGTTTTTCACGAGGCAGGTTATGATGCAGTAGCAGTCACAAACCATCTTATCGCTGAGGTCGATCGTTTCGGTGATAAGGAAACAGCGATTGAAAGATTTAAAAAAGACCTTTATCTTGCACATGAAACAGGCGAAAAGCTGGGTATAAAGATTTTTGATGGTGCAGAGCTCAGATTCCATAAGCACAGCGATAACGACTATCTTTTCTACGGCTTTTCTTTTGATGAGCTTCCTGACATCTATGATTACCTGAACACAAATCTCGAAACGTTTGTCTCGGAATATAAAAAGGAAGGATCCCTTCTTATTCAGGCACATCCGTTCAGAAACGGAATGATCAGAATGAATTCGGATCTTCTTGATGCGATTGAGGCTTTCAATGTGCATCAGAATCACAACAGCAGGGTAGCTGTTACGGCGAAATATGCTGCAGCAGAGGGCAAGATTATGACGGTCGGTTCTGACTATCACCATCCCGGCTTTGAAGGCATTTCTGCAACGAGAACAAAGGTTTTGCCGAAGGATGAAGCAGAGCTTATTTCGATCATAAAAAATGACGATTTCCTCATCGAAATCGGTGGAAGAATATTACTTTAAATCTGAAAGCAGACAGGTTGAACTGTCTGCTTTTTTGTTGTAAATATTCAATAAGTTCGGGTTTGTAGGGTTATTTAATGGTGCAGATATCAGGCCCCCTTGCCTAAAGGGGGCTGGCGCGACGAAGTCGTGACTGGGGGATATTTTAAAAGAAAACAACGATATTTCAATGTTTTTTATAAAAGTATCCCTCCGTCTTTTGCTTCGCAAAATCCACCTCCCTTTAGGCAAGGGAGGC
>JAXJUJ010000064.1:0-12568 GCA_036309125.1 Acutalibacteraceae bacterium
GCCCTCACGTTGGGCACACGATATTATCTGTCCCGAAATGACAAAGCATCAGATTCACGAAATCATCGAAGCTTTCGCTAAGACAGCTAAGCTTTGCCGCGATGCAGGTGTTGATGGTGTTGAGGTTCACGCTGTTCACGAAGGTTACCTTCTTGACCAGTTCGCAATCGAATTTTTCAACAAGCGTACTGACGAATACGGCGGAAGCTTTGAAAACAGATACCGTTTCGCAGTAGAAGTTGTTAAGGCTATCAAGGAGTCATGCGGTGACGATTATCCCGTTTCTCTCCGTTACTCAGTTGAGTCAAAGATGAAGGGCTTCTGCGAAGGTGCAATGCCCGGTGAAGATTACACAGAAGTCGGCCGTGCAATGCCCGAATCAGAAAAGGCTGCAAAGTACCTTCAGGATGCAGGTTACGATATGCTTAACGCCGACAACGGTACATACGACTCATGGTACTGGGCACATCCGCCGATGTATATGCCTCAGAACTGTAACCTTGACGACGTTGCTCACATCAAGAAGTTTGTTGATATCCCTGTTGTTTGTGCAGGTAGAATGGAGCCTGACGTTGGTGCTAAGGCTGTTGCTGAAGGCAAGATCGATGGTGTCGGTGTTGCTCGTCAGTTCCTTGCTGACCCCGAATGGATCACAAAGCTTATTGAAGACAGAGTAGAAGACATCAAGCCTTGTATCTGCTGTCACGCAGGTTGCTTCAACTTCTCATCTTCAAAGGGTCACGCTAACACTCAGGATCTCTTTGATACAATGGGTCTTTCACGTTGCGCTATCAACCCGAAGACAATGCAGTCAAAGAAATATAAGATTATTCCCGCTAAGAAGCAGAAGAAGATCGCTGTTATCGGCGGCGGTATCGGCGGTATGGAAGCTGCTATCGTTTGCGCACAGCGTGGTCATAAGGTTGACCTCTATGAGAAGAGCGACAAGCTCGGCGGTGTATTCATTGCAGCTGCTGCTCCTTCATACAAAGAGAAGGACCGTGACCTTATCGCATGGTACAACCGTGAGGTTAAGCGTTACGACGCAATCACTATTCATATGAATTCAGAAGTTAAGGATATCGCTTCTCTCGGTGCTGACGAAGTTATCGTTGCTACAGGTTCTGTTGCAAACAAGATTCCTGTTCCCGGTGCTGACAAGGCTATCGAGGCTGTTGACTTCCTCCTCGGCACAAAGACAGTTGGTGACAATGTTGTAGTTGTTGGTGGTGGTCTTACAGGTTGTGAAATCGCATATGAGCTTTACCTCCAGGGTAAGAACCCGACAATCGTTGAGATGCAGGATGACCTCATCACAGCTCCGGGTGTTGCTCTTGCAAACACAAGCTTCCTTCGTGACTTCTTCAAGACAAACAATGTTCCTGTATATCTTGAAACAAAGACAACTGAAATCCGTGATGACGGTGTTACAATCGCAACAAAGGACGGCAAGAAAATTGACGTTCCTGCTGACAACGTAATTCTTTCAGTTGGTTACAGACCTGCTCCCCTTGCACCGAAGGCAAAGCACGTTCACGTTATCGGTGACGCTGCTAAGGTCGGCAACCTCAGAACAGTTATCTGGGGCGCTTGGGACATCGCAATGAAGCTGTAATCGTTTTATACAATCATTTATCCGACCCGAAGAGAAATCTTCGGGTCGTTTTCTTTATTGAAAGATTGTAATAAATTTCTTTTTGTGCTAAAATATCATCAGAAACCGAGGTGCTGTTAATGAAAAATCTTACATTTGATGATATTCTTAATGCTCAGTTCACACTTTATGCGGACAATCCGATTGTCCGCAATCCGTTTAACAGCTTCGTAGTTGCTGATCCGAGTGTTCTGACGCCTGACATGTCACACGACGGAAAATGGCATATGTTCTGCCACACCTTTATGGGTGTTTACAGATATGACAGTGCTGACGGAATAAATTTTTCAAAACCCGTGAAGATTGTATCCCGTGCCATGCGTCCGAACATCAACTACATAGACGGAAGATACTATCTTTTTTACGAGCACACAAAACCGCTTATAGGAAACGCCCTGACTATTATCGGTGGCAAGTGGAAGTCAGAGATTTACTGTGTGGAATCCGACAACCTCATCGATTGGGACAAGCCCTATCTTGTGCTTGACAAAACACGCGAATTTGAAGCAGATGAAAACGGTCAGAATTTGTCAAATCCGTTTCTTCTCAATATCGACGGCAGATACCGCCTTTATTATTCCTGTGGACAGACTTTCATCAAGGACTGCAATTTCTGTGAGCCTACACACATTTCATTTGCTGAAAGTGACTCGATTGCGAACGGCTACACGGCAAGAAACTCACCTATTATCAGTCCTGACAAAAGCATCCGTTACCTCAACCTGTGCTCAGGCTGTCTTAAGGTTTACCGTCTTGCAGATTGCTACATCGGTCTTCAGAACGGAATTTTTGAAGAGAACGGTAAAAGTCATTCGGCAATTATGCTGCTTCGCTCGGATGACGGAGAAAATTTCGAATTTGTAAAACCTTTTCTCGTTCCTCGGGTCTGCGGCAGCAGCAAGTGGATGGCGCAGTATGTTTACGCCTGCTGTCTGACACATTATAACGGCAAACTCAGACTTTATTTCAATGCCCGAAATGTATCGAACAATATTATGGGCAGAGAGTGCATCGGAATTTACGAAACAAAATAAATTTTAACAGGGTGATTTTATGGCAAAAACAAAGTCTGCTTTCTTCACGAAAGCAAAAGACCTTTTCAATACTGCTAAAACATACTGGAACACTCCACCCAAAGGCAACCACGTGCCCTACAAAGAGGTCGCATACCTCAGTGGTGCAGGCTTCGGTGTTCACTGGGCAACACTCCTTGCCTCTGTTATCGGACTGAACGCTTCAAACTTCCTCGTCGGTGCCTGTATCGGTCTTAAGCCTATGGATTTGCAGATTATGCTCAACGTCGCAAACATCATAGGCATACCGCTCGGAATTTTCAGAAGCTGGTACTATGACAATCATCATCTCAAGGGTGGTAAATTTCTGCCGTTCATAAGGATGACAGCTCTGCCTATCGTGCTGATTTCGCTCATTTTTGTGTGGCTTCCGTATGAGAATATGACATACATCACCAAGGCAGTCGTAGTTGAGGTAATGTATCTGCTTCTCAACGTATTCCTTTGCTTCTACAACGAAAGCTACACTTATTTTCAGCAGATTATTTCTCCCGATGCGCAGGAACGAGCTACCGTTATGAGTATTTCTCAGGTTGTTTACTCTTTTGCACCTACGCTTTCAAACCTTTTCATCCCTCTCATCGCAGGTTTCACCTGGGGTCTTGATAACATCTGGACTTACAGAATCATATATCCGATTTTCACAGTTATCGGTCTTGCTTTCAGCATAATCTTTTTCCGCAAGGTTAAGGAAAGACTAATTCTGCCAAAGAAAAAGCCTGAACCCGTTCGTATGTTTGATGCCATACGCGAGGTTGCAAAAAACAAATATTACTGGATCATCCAGTCTGCAAACTGGGTCGTTTTCCTCGAAGGCGGATACGGAGTGCTTCTTGGTTGGCTGTTCGTATACTCTTATAACGGACAGTACGAACCGATGCTTGGTGTCGCAAATACCGTCATAGGCAACGCTGCTCTCTGGTCGATGCTTCTCGCTCCCTTCGCTATCAAAGCTCTTGGTAAGCGAAATCTGCTTATCGTGATGAACTCGATCAACGTTTTCGTTATACTCGCCCTCTATCTTATTTATCAGAATCTTGTCCTTGTTTGCATTCTTCTTTATTTCAATACATTTATAAACACATTCTGGAACATTATACAGCACAATCTTCAGGCAGATATGCGAGACTATCATCAGTGGAAAACAGGTGTACGTGTTGACGGTCTTTTCGGACCTCTCGGTATGATCGGTACTGTTATCGGACTTTTCACAGGTATGGTTTACCCTGCAGTTTATGAAAAGATGGGTCTGCTTGATGACTACAGCGTTCTTTATAACGATTCTGTGAGAAACAATCTTTTCGAAGTACTACTTCTCCTCTCTGCACTCGGTGCTTTTCTCAATCTCGTTCCGTTCTTCTTCTACGATCTGACGGAAAACAAGCATAAGGCTTATGTCAGCGTACTCAGAATCCGTGCAATGTTTGAAAATCACGCTCTCGGCGTACTTGAAGACGATGAACTCAGTGATGCGATGGATATAATTCTTGAAGCTGAAATTCTTTTCGGCAAAGAAAAAACTCCTGTCAGCAATACAGCTCTCAAGAAAGCAAGACGTCTTCCCAAAAATACTGCTGAGCAGAAAAGTATCCGTTCTCAGTCAATCAAAGCAGCGAAAGCTGAAATCAAAGCAGCGAAAGAGCGCAACCTTGCAATCGAACGAGCTCCGATCATTATGGAAGATCTCAATAAATTCTCAACTGAAGCAGGTAAAAAGCGAATCGAACAGGCCGAAAAGGATCTCGCAAACGGACTTGTTTTCTATTACGAGAATGCAAAAGCCGATATGAGACGTGCAAAAAATCTTCCTCATAAAACTGCAACAGAAAACGAAATCCGTTCTGATGCAATCAAAAACGCAAGAATTAAGAAAGAATCAGCCGCTCTCATCCGCAAGTACGGTAAATCTGCGACAATCGCTCCCGACGAGAGTGTTAGACAGGAAATCCTTGAGCGTGACAGCAAGACTTTCCTTGAAAATATACAAAACAAAAGAGAGCTTCACGCTTATATGAAAAAGGAATCTGTCTACCGCAGAATTGTCAAACCTTATACAGAAGCCGAGCTTTTACTCGCACAGGCACAATATTACAATCATTTCGACGACTTGCTCGCACGATACAATGCAATAAAATAAAAAAGACCGGAAGCCTTTAAGGTTTCCGGTTATTTTCATCTTTTATACATCCCACTCGATTTTTGTGAATCTTATACGGTGCATCAAAAACATTGTTTTTAATTTCAACATCTCTGACATATTCAAGCCAGAAACAATGGTTATCCTCTCTTGCACCCTCAAAAGCATTGTTTTCTATCACTAACTTCTGATGAACAAATTCCTCTGAATTCTCATCCATAACCTTCGGTGTGCAACGGATTACGGGAGCTCCCTGCCACATTTCAGCGTATTCGCAGAAGCTTACTTTATTGTTTCTGAAGGTTACGCTCTTCGTGTAGCCTGATTCAAACCAGAAGTTGCAATCATCCTCAATAAGAAGTGCAGGGCCCCACAAGCACTCAAAAACATTGTTTTCTATTACAACATCTCCACGTGTGGTGGAGAGAATTCCCCTGCCACAGGTCGGTCCGAAATAACAGTTTTTTACCAGCACAGACGGTGTCCACGTTGCATTTTCGACCACGTCTTTGTCTACCTCAACCGAAGGTAATTCCCTGTCGAGTACAAGTCTGATATCAGTTTCATTCAGCTTTTCATAGGAAACAACTCTCGTCTCAGCATAAGGGATAAGCGTGTCCCACTTTATAAATTCAAGCTCGTCTCCCTCTTCAAACGCCTGAAATCCCCACGATTCGGGATGCATAAATCGCACAACGAGCGTTTTCTTTTCTTCGTCTGCTTCTACTATTCTCAGATGTGTGCCGTGTACATTCACATAGTCATCGTGTGCTCCGTTAGCCTTGCAGGAATCAATCACGATACTTCCCTTACAGCCTGAAAACTGAAAGAAATCAGCCGTACTTGCTACTGTTCTCCCCTTTGCTGGAGTAAAATCACAGTTTTTGAATGTCACATTTTCGCAAAATTGTGACACCATTCCGAGACCGTGCATAAACTTCACGCGTAAGTTTTCAAGCTGAAGATTTTTACAACGTTGAAAAAAGCTGCCTACCTGATCACGGACAATGCTCCTGACCTGAAAAATATGACCTTTGACAAAGTCAGCATCTTTATTGCTGAGCTTCACACGTACTCTGCACTCATCAAGCTTTTCTATTTCATCGAAAGTGAGATCGTTACGGTTAAAATCCCTGCACATTCCGGTTTCAGGATTATAAACCTTAACGTATCTTCCCTGCTCATTCGGTCTGTGTTCCCAGTAAAAGTTACCCTTTTCATCCTTCTCTGAGTGGAAATAAATATCTCTTGAGTCCACACGGAAAGGGCAGTCTGCATTGAATTTCAATTCACACACACCGTCATAGTTTGACAGAACCTCAAACTCGGTCATAGTCGGACAGGCATAATCAATCACAAGGTTTCTGACAGTAATATTTTCACATCTGTCCAAAAGAATAGGCGTCATCTTACCGTGCACGAGAATACTTGCTCCGTTGCCGTCGATGACAATGTCCTTTTTCCCTTTTAAATAAATCGCTGTGTAACGGGTTCCTTCAGGGTTTTCGTGTTGCTTCGCTGTGTTGGAGCAGAAATAACCCGAAAGTTCAAAAGAATCATCCTGCCTGACGTGGTAAACCTTGTCTTTTTCAAGTTTTATCGTATCTCCGTCTTTGATATTGATAAAAAGACTGCTTAATTCATTCATAACAACACCGACCTTTACGGATTAATTATACTAACAACGCAAACCTTTTGCAATAACAAAAACAATCCTATTGAAATACCTTTTTGCGTATAGTATAATAAACTCATCAAATAACGGAGGAATATTTATGGCAAAGATAATAGGACAGGCAATACCAAACATCCCTTGGCAGGATAAGCCTGAAGGATACAAATACCCCGTATGGCGTTATGACGGAAATCCCGTAATAACAAGAGATAACCTCTACGGTGCAAACAGCATTTTCAACTCTGCAGTCGTTCCTTACGGTGACGGCTTTGCAGGTGTTTTCAGAGTAGACGACATCTGCCGTGACCACACTCTCGTTGTCGGTTACAGCAAGGATGCAATAAACTGGAAGCTTGAGGAAAAGGTGATTTTCCGTGGCTACGATCCCCGACTTTGTGAGATCGAGGGCAAATACTACCTCTCGTGGGTTAACCTCACACCTCACGGCACAACAATCGGCATAGCATACACCGAGGACTTCAAAGAATGGACACAGCTCGAGGATGCTTGCTATCCCGTTGCAAGAAACGGTGTTCTCTTCCCGAGAAAGGTAAATGACGAGTTCCTTCTTCTCATCCGTCCCTGTGACAGAGGTCACACACCGTACGGTGACATATTCCTCAGCCACAGTAAGGACCTTACATACTGGGGTAAGCACAGATTCGTTATGTCACCCGTTAAGAACTGGGAAATGACAAAGGTTGGTGCAGGTCCTACACCCATTGAGCTTGAAGACGGTTGGCTTGCTTTCTATCACGGTGTTCTCACAAGCTGTAACGGCTTCACATACGCTATGGGTGCTGCAATCCTCGACAAGGACGAGCCATGGAAGGTTCTTCACAGAGCTGACTGTTTCCTCCTTGCTCCGCACGAATTGTACGAATGTGTCGGTGACGTTCCGAACGTTGTATTCCCCTGCGCTGCACTCGCAGACAGCGAATCAGGAAAAATTGCAATCTACTACGGTGCTGCTGACACAAGCGTTGCACTTGCATTCACAACAGTTGACGAGGTTGTCGATTTCATCAAGGAACACGACCTTCTGAAATGAGGTGATCCTCACGGGAACGACCTATTTCATACTGATTGTTGCAATCATACTTTGCTGGAGCTCCGTGCTTTACAGCGTAATGTTCGCAACCAAAAGATTCAAAAGAAAGCGTAAAGGAGAAAAAAGAAAAATGCCTACAGAAATGCTCAAAGAGTTTTTAGATAAAGACTGTACGATAACTCTTTTCAATGAAATCGTCGGTGTTCAGGGACGAATAGTTGCAATTGAGGAAAACTGGATCAAGGTCGAAGAAAAGAAGAGAACACGTATCATCAACGGTGATATGATAAGAGATATCTCAATAGCAAAAAAATAAACAAAAACGGTGACGGAAAATCCGTCACCGTATCTTTTATATAGCGTTATTGATTATTCCTGCAACATTCGCAACATCCTCTTCTGACCAATCAGGGTCAATTGCGATATATGCCGTTCTTGCGAGATAGTCGAGAGTTTTCGGGCACATATCCATTGTGTAATCCATCTGTAATCCTTCGTTTTCTTTCATCTTAAAAGGATCCATCGCAGGATGAAGTGCGCCACGTTTTTCCATTATCTGAGACCAGTTTGTATAAATATGCTTTCCAGTGTTGATAGGAATCACGATTGCAAGTCCGTTTTCACTGCACTTTTCGGCAAAAGCATTTGTCTTTTCTGCCGTGTCAAATCTGAGTGCAAGTGTCGTCGGACAGCCTTTTTCGTCGTGTGACGGAATCACAGTTGCACCGTCATTAAGAAGAGTCTTGAGTCTGTTTCTGTTTTTGTCAAGGTCTTCAATAATTGACGGGAGCTTTTTGAGCTGTTCACGCATAATTGCGCCCGTGATGTCAGAAACACGGAATTCAGTACCACCGAAAACAGATTCTGAACTATCGTCAAGCTGATTGCCGAAGAAAGCAACGGCCGAAGCATCGTGATAGATGAGCGCACGTTCAAAAATCTTCTTACTGTTTGTAACGATTGCACCACCTTCACCTGCTGTGATTGTCTTGTAATAATTAAAGCTGTAAGCACCTGCATCACCGAGTGTGCCGAGAGGCTTACCCTTGTATGTGCCACCATCTGCCTGACACGCATCCTCAACGATTGCGATGCCGTTTTTTTCTGCGATTTTGCAAAGGCCGTCCATATCGCAGGCAAAGCCCTGAATATGTACGGGCATAACAGCCTTTGTTGCCTTCGTTATTTTCTTTTCGACCTCTTTGACATCAATCGTAAGCGCTTCGTCAGCCTCAACGATTACGGGAATCGCACCGACTGCCGTTACTGCGAGTGCCGTTGCAATATATGTATAAGCAGGAACGATAACCTCATCCCCGGGACCTATACCAAGACCGATGAGAGCCGAGGTCAGCGCACCGAAGCCTGATGACATAAGAATACAGTGTTCAACACCCACATATTCTTTAAGCTCGTTTTCAAAATTAAAAACTTCCTGACCGCTGCCGTTGCACTTGAAAAAATCTTTTGAATTTATCGCTCTTGCAACTGCATCGATTTCTTCCTGTCCGATTCTGAACATAATTCATACCCCTCAGTCTTTCTTGTTTTCTCTGATTATTCTAAGATTTTCTCTGATAATGTTATTGTCGGTATTGTCTGCAAGCGGGAAAAGACTGCCGTACATAAAACAGCCGACCTCGTATCCGCCACGGCAGAGCTGATCCTCTGACGGAAGATAGACATTATATCCGTTTGTGCATGAAAGGCTCAATGTGTACGGATAAGGTGAATATTCCCTCAAACGAAGAGAAATTTCCGAAAAATGTTCATAAGGAAACGGAATGAAAACAACATCGCCAAGAGAAACTATTGTCTGCTCAAATGTGTATTCTGAAGGGATGACTCCGTCGCCTTTTTCAAGAAAGTCCTTCACTTGCTTGTAATGCTCATATTCAAGACGGTCAATGTTGATGAGCGTTTCTGGAGCAGTGAATCTTCTGAGCTTTTCGTTCACTTCTTCAGCAGAAGGCATCTGTTTGTACGGAAGATGCACAATGTCATTGAACACTTCAAGCTCACCCGAATGGTAACCGCCTTTATTTTTGTACGCATTTAAAGCATCTGTTGCAGCAATACCGCCAAGCTCCTCTGTATGAGAAAGGTCGCCCGTTGTCTGACCGTTTGTAAGTCGGGGGCCGACATCACCTATAGCACCGTTCCAGAATGCGGTCAGAGTCTGCGTTTCTTTTTCAAGACGGTCAATCATAATTCCCGACCAATCCCTCGAAACAGCCTCTGCAAGACCTGCGGATGTGCCGTGGCATCCGTAATGAATAAGATTGAGAATGCCCTTTTTATCTTCCTTTGAACGGATCGCAACAACCGTCATAAACGGGTCATAGCAAGCATGAGGGTTCTGCCCCAGACCGATTACTCCGTCTTCAAAATGCTGACGGCGGTTGATGCCGACCTTGCTTTCGGTTGTGCCGATTGCAATTTCTGCAGGAGCAAGATTTTTCAAAGCATTTTCCGACGCTTTAAGAACTGACGGAAGAAAAATCTTCTCGTAATAAGCCATATCTATATCACCCCAGCCGACAACACCTGAAAGGTTAGGCGCTGTATGGGTGTGGGTTGAAGAAATCAAAATATTCTTTTCGTCTATATTGCATTTTCTTGCGACTTCACCTGCAAGCTCTTTGCAGAGTGCTGTTTGAATATCACCGATTTCAGCCGTGAGAAGCAAAGCTGTTTTGCCGTACTGACTGACAGCAAGTGCCGTTACACTCAACGGATCGTGGACAGATTTGCACGCAATATCAGGGCGGTAACCGTAAAGGAATGTGCCGAGTTCGGGAGTTGTATCCTCCCTTGCAGCACCTGCAAGAAAAATATTCTCAGACATATAAATCCTCCTTTGAGGTAAATAAGGCAGAGGACAATCGTCCTCTGCCATTAATTATATATCAATTAAAGCTTTTGTAAAGTATAAAAAGGAAAATAACAAAATCGGTTTTGTCAGGGTATTTTATCAAACCTCAGCCAATACCTTGTATGTTCCCTTAAGGTCGGAATAAAGCTTCGTGTAAATTTTATGATAATTCATATACTGTGCTGTCTTTTCGCTGTCGGGGGTTGAAACACCATCATTGTAACGAACCATCACGTCACAAGCTTTTTCAACACTTTCGTAAATTCCTGCGCCGACAGCTGCGAGTACGGCAACACCCAATGCAGGGCCTTCGCTTGACTCAGCTGTTTTAACGGGAACTGCAAAGATATCGCAGAGCATCTGTCGCCAGAATTCGCTCTTTCCGCCACCTCCGCAGACAAGCATTTCCGCAGGTGTGATACCCATTTCTTTAAGAACACAAACACAGTCATAAAGAGAATAGCTGACACCTTCAAGCACAGCTCTTATGAAGTGTGCCCTTGTGTGCATAGCTGACATTCCGAAGAAAACTCCGCGGCAATCAGGGTCAAGGTGAGGTGTTCTTTCGCCCATAAGATACGGAAGATAGAGAAGTCTGTCACAGCCGACGGGAATTTTATCTGCTTCAGATGTCATAACGTCATAGGCTGAAAGATTTTCTTCCTCAGCCTTATTTGCCTCTTCAAGGCAGAACTGTTTTTTGAACCACTGGAGTGAAAGTCCTGCACCCTGAGTAACACCCATTACGTGCCACTTGCCCGGTACTGCACAGCAGAAAGTGTGTACTCTGCCGCCCTTATCGATAACGGGAGCATCAGTGTGTGCAAAAACAACTCCCGAAGTGCCGATAGTTGTGAAAGCCTTGCCCTCACGTACAACACCCATACCGACAGCTGCAGCAGCATTATCACCTGCACCGCCGACAACGAGAGTTTCCTCAGAAAGACCTGTTTTTTCAGCTGTTTCTTTATTGATTTTACCCGTAACCTCGGGAGATTCATAAACCTTCGGTAAATACTCTTCCTTTATACCGAGTGCATCAATCATAACCTGTGACCAGCATCTGCCGGGCACGTCAAGAATCTGCATTCCCGAAGCGTCGGAAACTTCTGTTGCGAAGTCACCTGTAAGCTTGAATCGGAGATAATCCTTCGGCAGAAGAATGTGTCTGCACTTTTCAAAAATTTCGGGTTCGTTATTCTTAACCCAGAGAATTTTCGAAGCTGTAAATCCCGTCAATGCAGGGTTTGCAGTTATTTCGATAAGCTTTTCACGTGTAAGCTTTTCAGTCAGCTCGTCACATTCCTTGCCCGTACGCTGATCGCACCAGATGATTGACGGACGAAGCACCTCGCAGTTTTCATCAAGCATAACAAGTCCGTGCATCTGACCCGAAATGCCGAGAGAAACGATATCTTTTTTATCCACTCTGCTGTTTGCAACAACCTCTGCGATTGTTTCGACACCTGCGTTATACCAATCAATCGGCTCCTGCTCTGCCCAACCGTTTTTCGGCTGATAAAGAGGATATTCACGGCTTGCAGATGCAACAACATTACCCTTTTCATCAAAGAGAACGGTCTTTGTTGCAGATGTGCCGAGGTCAATTCCTAAAACATATTTCATAATTATTCACCAAAGAAAATCTGATTTACAACTGATTCAAGATATTCCTGTCTGCCTGAACCGGGGTCTGTACAAGCACCGAGATTTTCAGCATTCTCTGCAAGAGATTCAAGAGTTGCCGTTCCGTCAATTATTGTCTTGCCGATGCCCTCGTTGAAGCTCGAATATTTCTTCTCTATGAACTTATCAATTCTGCCGTCCTCAATGAGCTTTGCAGCCTTGATGAGACCGAGCGCGAATGAGTCCATACCGAGGATGAATGCGTGAACCATATCTTCCTTTGTGTTACTCGGACGACGGTTTTTAGCGTCGAAGTTAAAGCCACCGTTCTTCATACCGCCTGCCTTGATAACCTCATACATACACATTGTTGTTTCGTAAACGTCGAACGGGAATTCGTCTGTATCCCAGCCAAGGAGAAGGTCGCCCTGGTTAGCATCGATTGAGCCGAGCATACCGTTGATTGCACTGATGCGA
>JAXJUJ010000065.1:0-7266 GCA_036309125.1 Acutalibacteraceae bacterium
GTCATATTCGCCACCCATTTTTATAACTTCAGAAAAGATTTTTCCTGAAAGCTCTTCGGGTGCCGTTACTCTGATTTTAAGAAGCGGCTCGAGGATCGTTGAACCGATTTCAGAAAGTCCGTTCATAAAAGCCATCGGTGTACAGACGAAGAAATCAAGAGGATGTGTATGTATCGTGTGATGCTCACCACCGACGAGAGTACACTTGAAGTCCGTCACCTCCCAGCCGTAAAGACCCTGCTCAAGGCAGGAATTAAACGACGTGCGGATATGTGACTGATACCTGTAAAAGCATTGGTTTGACGGCAATCTTCCGTGGTATGAAACACCGTAGCCACGTGGCATCGGCTCAAAAAGAAACTCAACCACAGCCCAGCAGGGTTTCGGCATTGTATACCTTGCCTTCGCAAAGCCTTTTGCCGAAGGGGTTTCTTTATAAATAACCGTCGGTGGAGAAAACTCTGCCGAAAGATTGTAGCGTTCTTTTAATAGATTTGAAAGCACTTCAAGCTGGATTTTGCCTGTTGTGCTGATAGTAATCTCCTTTTGTCCGTTTTCCCATTTTGCATCAATGTAAGGCTCTTCGTCAGAAAGCTCACCGAGAGCTGCCGCAAGCTGAGGGATTTTCAGAGGGTCAGCATCAGACGGAGTTACCTTAACTCGCAGAAACGGATTTACAAGCTTCGCAC
Source organism: Acutalibacteraceae bacterium (assembly GCA_036309125.1). Taxonomy (GTDB): domain Bacteria; phylum Bacillota; class Clostridia; order Oscillospirales; family Acutalibacteraceae; genus CAG-488. The sequence goes on from JAXJUJ010000065.1 coordinate 690, forward strand.
TCTCATTCACAGCGAGAGAACCTATAAAATTACCTGTTTTCGCACTCGGCAGACCGCATACAGCGGCAACGTCACCACTTCTGATGATACCGACGTCCGTGCTTTTTGAGCCACAGAATTTTTTGATCTGCGAAACCTTCTCTTTCACCGGCGGTTTTTCTTCGAAGTCGACAGTATCTGAAATTATAATTTTCTTCTCCTCGGGAATAAAAATCTCAACCTCATCACGGTTTGCGATTTCGCCACCGAAAAGTCTTATATGTGAAACCTTGCCGAGTGATTTATCGTGTTCGATTTTAAATATAATTCCGCACAAATCATCAGTCTGTCTTCTTTTCGAATCAGGCATATACTTAACCAGCGTGTCTGCAAGGTCCTCAATGCCGATTGAATATTTTGCGCTGCCGAAAACAACGGGAGTAAGACTGCAGGAAGAAATTTCTTCTCTCACAAGCTCGTCTGCTCTCTCGAAAGAGAGAAGCTCATCACTTAAAAAAGCGTCTGCCGCTTCATCACAGATATCAGCGAGAGCTTCTGTAGCTCTCTGCCTGAAATTTTCATCATCAATCAGCTTTACCCGTGTGTTTTCGCTGCCCTCATCTTCAATCTGCGAAAGCACGATATGGGACTGAGAGCTTACACCTTCAAGCTCACTGATAACCTTGGCTGTGTCTGAGCCTGTTCTGTCAGTTTTATTGATAAAAATTATACGAGGAAGCTTTGCTGCATCAAGGGATTTGAGAATATTTTCAGTATGTGCACGTACACCTTCAACGGCTGAAACGATAACAACTGCATAATCAAGTGCCGAAACAGCTCTCTCAACCTCACCTGCAAAGTCGATGTGACCGGGTGTGTCGATGATATTGATCGTCACACCTTTCCATTCTGCAGAAGCCGTTGCTGTGCGCACAGAAATACCCCTCTGCTTTTCGACAGAAAGGCTGTCCGTCGCCGCTGTACCTGCATCAACACTGCCTAAGCTACGGATTGCACCCGTAAGGTACAGAAGCTGTTCGCTCAGCGTTGTTTTACCTGAGTCAACGTGAGCAAGTATTCCTATGTTGTGAAAAATATCAGACATAGTAAATCTCCTGAAAAAGTTTGCACATTCATTCTACCACGAGCAGAAAAAAAGATAAAGACATTTTAAAAACTTTTGCTTGATTCCATCCCTTCATAATAGTCCGCCACTATTGACAACAGCTCTGTTCTGTGATATTTTGCTTATATAACATAATACCGTTCTGCCAAGGAGGAAACATTATGAAGAAAAAAGCGTTATCCTTTATACTTGCATTTGCAATGATCTTTTCGATCACCGTCACACCTGTTTCGGCTATCGACTTCGAATCATCTTCCGATCCTGTTACTAAAACAATCGCAAGAGTTGTCGGTACACTTTTCGAGAGCATTGTTGATGTGCTCAATGTATTTATGAGAGAAAACGATAAATTCGTCGACGAAGAAAATTATGTCTATGATAACTTCTACGAAGGTACAGCCGAATTCATTGATGAGGCTGCAGCTGATGCTCAGTGGTCTCTCGGACAGAGCAGTGTAAGCCTTGTTCCCGAAAACTGGGAAGAATACGATCTTTTCTGTGGCGGATTCATCAGTGAACAAAACTTTTTCACAAATGATGTGCGTGAAATTCTTGACGATATGAAGGTCAGAGTTATCGCTCTTGACGACGGTTCAGGCAGAGGAACAGCTGTTTTCGCAACCATCGACTCCATAGGTGTTTCAAACGGTGACATCAGACACATCAGAGGTCTTCTTCAGGACTTCGCTGCACAGAATGATATCAACTCCATAAACCTCTTTGCAACTCACACCCATTCAGGTGTCGACACACAGGGTCTCTGGACTGATATTTTCCACAAGTGGCCCAAGAACATTTTCAGCGCATTCACAGGCATCATCGAAACTGAGCAGGGCACTGACCCCGAATATATGGAATTTTTCTATGCTACAGTCTGCGATGCGATCACAGAAGCTGTAGATTCGATGGCTGACGGCACTATGACATTTGCCAGAAAAGACATCGGTGAAAAATATTTCAGCAACAAAAACAGACCCTCAGCAACGTCTCTTGATACTGAGCTCAAGCGTTTTGTCTTCACACCTTATGACAGCTCCGTGACACCGACTATCATTGTAAATATGTCTGCTCACCCTGACGTTGTAGGACTCGCAACAGAAGACGATCCCACAAAGGGACACGGCATTTCGGGTGACTACATTTACTACATAGGTGAAACCATCAACAATGCCGGCTACAACTTTATGTTCTTCAACGGTTCAATAGCAGGTATCTACATCGGCAGAGTAAGTGCCAAGGCTGACAAGCGAGTCGACATTGCTGCAAACTACGGCAGAGAGATCGGAAAGATGGTTCTCGGTATGACTATGACAGAGGAAGAAATCCTCGCTGACGATTACCTTATGAGTCTTAATCTGACTGCAGAGCAGACCGAAGGCCACAACTACACACCGTGGTATGAAGGCTGGGTGCCTGCAGAAGAAGCTCAGGTCGATCCTATACTCAACATCAAGCTCAGTCAGGTTGAAATCCCTGTTACAAACCCTGTCATCAAAGCTGCAGGTAAGCTCGGAGTTGTAAACTATCTCATCAAAAAAACCTCTGACAATTACTACGTAACTACTGAAATCGGTTATATGGAAATCGGCAAGGACGTAAAGGTTGTATTTGTGCCGGGTGAAATCTGTACAGACCTTGTCTATGGCGGAGATGAGCTCACAGCTGAAGGCTCTGTCAATAACGAAGACTACGAGGGACAGACGCTTTGCGAAATTTTCGGTGACGACGTCATCGTCTTCGGTCTCGCAAATGATGCTTTAGGCTACATCGTTCCCGAAAATGACTACAGTATGGCTCTCGCATTCGGTCACTATCAGGAGCTTCTCACTCTCGGAGAAACCGAAGCAACCGTAATGTTTGAAGCTTACGAAAATCTTCTCGGCTGATAATTAAAAGATAAAATCCCGCGGATAAGGGCGGTGTAAATCAGGGATTTAACAGGTTTAAAGTTGTCCTTTTCCGCTTATACTTTATGAAAAAACCTCGCAAGGCGTCAGCCTTGCGAGGTTTTATTCATTTCGTCTAAACGAAAAATTTCTAACTTTAAACTGCGTTGCACCTTAATTTCTATTATTTTGGATGAAGGACAAGGCATAAACTCGATAAAATACTGGCGTATTTTGAGAGTTTTAACGAAGTCATTCGCCAAAAGAATTGATTTAAGGCTATTAAATCCCTAATTTACGCCGCCCAACCGTGGGATTTTTATTTTTTCCTTTTTATGAAAACTTTTTAAATCTGCTTATTGTCTTGTTCAAAACATATGTGATATAATATGATTCATCAGATATTGCTCACTCGAATCAATATATTAAAGAAAGGTAAGATTGATTATGCTTGAAAAAATCATCACAATAGTAAAAGATGCTGGAGAAATCATTCTTTCTGCCCATAATCAGGAGTCAGCCGTAACTGCAAAGGAAGGCAAGAAAAACTTCGTGACAAAGTACGATGTCGCTGTGCAGGAGTTTTTATTCACTGAGCTCGGCAAAGCTTTTCCCGATGCTGAATTTGTAGGCGAAGAGGGCGACAATAATCTTTCAAGCAAAGCCTTGCGTTTTATAATAGATCCGATCGACGGCACTACGAACTTTATGCAGGACTATCGCTGCAGCTGCATTTCCGTCGCTCTCTGCAAGGAAAACGATCTTATCGCAGGAGTTGTTTACAACCCGTACAGCAACGAAATTTTCAGTGCTGAAAAAGGCAAGGGTGCATACCTCAACGCTCAAAAAATCGAAGTCAGCGACCGTCCGCTTTCAGACGGACTTGCCCTTTTCGGAACATCTCCCTATCATCCCGAAAACACTGACGAAACCTTTGCCCTTCTGAGAAAAGTTTTTGACTTTTCACGTGATATCCGCAGAAGCGGATCTGCCGCTTACGATATCTGTATGGTTGCCTGCGGCAGATGCGAAATATTCTTTGAAAAAGCTCTGCAGCCCTGGGATGTTGCAGCCGGTACTCTTATCTTAAAAGAAGCGGGTGGAGTTGCGTTCAATTACGAAGGTAATGAAATCAACTTCTCCACTCCGAATGACGTAGTTTTCGCAAACCCGAAGGCCTACGAAGAGTTTGTAACTTTACTTTAATTCAGCGACAATCGTATATCCCGTAACCCTGATATCATCACTCTTTGCTCCCGTACACGGACGGAAGGTAACAGTTCTTTCTTCGTCGGGCAAAAGAGAAAAATAATTGTCATCAAAAATAAATTCACCTTCAAGCTCAATTGCATGGACATATCTGTCCGCAGTAACTGCAATTGAGCTTTCTTTTTTTGAAACAACTCTTATAGCATATTCATCTCAGAAAAAACAATACTGTCAACATTCGGATTAACAAAAAAGAAACCACTCGTTTGAGTGATTTCTTTTTTATATTTAATAATTGCGAGTTAAAAATCAATATTCACGAAGCTCATAATCTTCATTAACAATTTCAAGCTGACCGTCATTCAGACCGAATGAAAGATAATAACGTTCTTCGTAATCAGTCCAATAGGTGTTGGAAAATGATATATGCTGATTCTTTCCGTTTTCCATCTTCTCAATCTCACGCGGGAAGAAAACGATATAAAATGTTGTTTCATCACCGCTTGTCGGTTGACGAAGAATATTATATGTCTGTTCCTGCTGTATTCTCCATTCAGTATCATTTTCAGAATCAACTGCCGTGACAGTATATTCAGTGGTCAGGCATTCGCTTTCATCATAAATAACAAACGACGGATATGTTGATTCCTGTCGAGGATCGTGATAATACGTTTTTCTGTTTCCGTTCTGATCCTCAAACACAAAATCGATAACCAAACCTATTGTTCTGTTACCACCAAAAATATCAAACAGGTCAGCAAAAAAAACGGACATAGACTGATCAGCTTCAAAGACAAAAATCTGCTCGTCACCTTCAATCTTTTCTTCAATAAGATTGATATGATAATCCTCCTGCTCAACATATTCCCAGACAAGACCCTGTGCTTCGTCATACGGAAGAACTATTTCCGCCTTAGGCGAAGGCATAATCTCGCTGAAAATACCTCCGAATAATGCATAAATTGCCAAAAACGGTGCAAGAAAAACTAATAATACTGATGTACCCATAATAAATCCTCCTGAATCTGAGAATTAATGCTTTACTTATTTCCGAATCTTATAAAAGAGTCATAATGAAATTTATGAATCCTTCGAAAAGACCTACAAAGAAATCGATAACCATTTCGAAGAAGGACTTTTCTTCTTCCTCCTCTTCAATGACTACTTCACCTTCGGGGCAAATCATTACATACTTGTAATTTCCTAAACGCTCACCGTCTTTTAAATACTTAAGATCTGAGCCGTCAATATTTTCGCTTACAAAAATGTCAATCTTATCACTCATATCGTACAAATTGATATTCGTGCTATATGTACCGCAATCGTAGCCACTTGCGATAATAGTCATATCTGCCAAAAATGTACCGTTTGCATGCTCCTCGCTCATCGGCCAACCGATGTCATAAATACCGCAGCTGACACATTTTTCTCTACTCATCGCGGATGTATATGTAACCTTACCTGCAATAGCAGTAACCTCACCGCCGCCGAATACCCTACCTGCAGTAATAGCTACATTCGTTGCATACTCAATATCGCCCATCGTAACATCGCCTGTTTCGACATAGCACTTACTTGTCTTATCAACCTTAAGGTTGCTGCAACGGATGCCCTCATGTTCTAAAATACTTCTGGATTTGTTTTCAATATTTCCGGCATAAACCTTCAGCTCTGCACCGTTTTCAAGGCCGATATGCTCAAATCTGTTCGGACTGACAGAATAATCTATTCCTGAAGCACAATCCCATCCGTCACCGCTATGAATTTCGACCTTGCATCCGTCAAAGTAGAGAGAGGCACCGTAGTCCAGTGCTGAGCTGTCATTGCAGTCGGGTGTGTAAAGCTTCAGTGAGCCGTTACCGTAAAATTCGATAGTACCGTCTGCGCTGAGTGCACATATCTCAAAAACAGTATTATCAGTCTCGGGTTTAAAATTTCTGAGATCAATAACATTGTTTCCTACAAGTTCAATTTTGTGAGTAGTATCTGTATCAATTTGCAAACCATACCAGCTCATTCCCGCATATTGGTTTGCTTTTGTGATCTTGGCGTTTGTAAGCGTAATAGTTGAGTTCTTTTTGTCGTATTTGACAGAGCCACCATCGCCGAGAATGTCATCACAGTTATCTTCTGTAACTCTGATGCCGTTTGCATATACGTGATAATTTTCAGACGTGCTTGCTGCAAACGAAGTAACAGGCAATGCGGTAATCATAATCACCGCAAGAAGCAACGAAATTATTTTTTTGATCTTCATAAAAATTCTCCTTTTTATTTTTTATATTTCTGACGGACAATTAGTGAATCGCCCGAAAAAAATCAAAGCGCAGCGGCAAATTCGGGTATGTAGGGATGATTGAAATTTATCGCAAAGCTA
>JAXJUJ010000066.1:0-16307 GCA_036309125.1 Acutalibacteraceae bacterium
CTATATATTATATACTCCTAAAAAGTTCTTTTTCCTTCAAAAAAATTAAAAATATTTAAATTCTTCGCCAATTTCTTCAGTATGGAACTTTCCGAAGCTCATATCTACAAGTTTTGCGTCAAAAGATTCGACATCACCGACAGGTAGTTTGAAAGTAACCGTTACATTATCGGCAAATTCGGTATCATCAATCACACCACCCATTTCAGGTATAAACGAATTGAGTCTGCCGTAGAAAGTATAGTCGCAAGTGACCTTAAGAACCTTACACAGCTTCATCGTTATGACCTGTCCTGCATCGACAGCAATTTTCGCTGTATGCGAGTAGGCACGTACAAGTCCGCCTGCGCCAAGAAGTGTACCGCCGAAATACCTCGTTGCCACAACAACACAGTCAGTCACATTTTCCTTAAGAAGGACATCGAGAACAGGAATACCTGCCGTACCCTGAGGTTCACCGTCATCCGAATAGCGACGTATCTGACCCTCTCGAAGAACGTATGCATAGACGTTATGAGTTGCATCCCAATGCTTTGACTTTATTTCATTTATAAAGCTGACAGCTTCATCCTGAGTTGTCACAGGCTTTATATAACCTATAAAACGTGACTTACGCTCGATGAATTCATCACTTGCTTCATTAAGAATAGTTCTGTACTCCAACTGTGTCACCACCTAAAAAATATGGCGGTGCGAAAAAGCACCGCCTTATCTTCATCAAATTATTTTGACAAATTGAAACGCTTATTGAAGCGGTCAACACGTCCGCCTGTATCAACGAGCTTCTGCTTACCTGTGAAGAACGGATGACATTTTGAGCAAATATCAACACGCAGATTCTCCTTGGTAGAACGAGTTTCTATCTCATTACCGCAAGCACAACGAATAACTGTCTTTTCGTACTTAGGATGGATTCCTTCCTTCATTAGTGTCACCTCTTTCGTAATATTCACGCAGAAGCTATTTTAGCACATAAAATCCAAAAATGCAACTGTTTTTTTTAATTTTTTATAAATCAATATATTCAGCGTTTTCAAAAGAGTAAATCAATGTACCTCTGACTCTCATCCCCGTACACTCTGAAAGTGCAAATTCATACATTTTCAGCTGTGTGCGGTAACGCTCACGAAGCTCCTCCATTGTCACTCCTCTGTCAGTTTTGTAGTCAACGATGACAAGCTCACCGTCTTCAACAAAAGCACAGTCAACATAACCCTGCACTACAACAATTTCATCGTGCAATTCAGGCGCCAGTGCAGGATAAAGCTCCCCTGCTTTTATTCCTACAGTCACCTTCTTTTCTCTGAGAAGCTTTGATGCCGCCTTGATTCTTGCTGCTATATCGCTACTGAAGAATCTGCGAAGCTTATCTCTTTCAAGCACATCAGCTTCATGCTGTGTCAGGTGACGCTCCTTGACCATACGGTCAATCTGTGCATCAATATCATACACAGCTTCACTATAGTCAAAGAACTCCATAAACTTATGTGTAGCCGTACCTCTTGATGCAGGATTCATTCCCGCTTTACTCAAAAACTGTGGTTTCCTTGAAGCGAAATATTTCGAGTCAAAGCCCTGACACTCAAACTCTGACGGTGCACTCTTTGCCCTGACAAATGCAAGTTCAGCATACGGATATTCGTATTCTATGCGTTCTTTGACTTCACTGAGCAGCTTTTCGTCAGAAGCTATTTCTTCTGCTTCATCATTCTTTGCTTGTGCTTCAGTAACGGAATTTATAATTTTCACTTCAAGTCTTTGTGCACACGGCAAGATACCAAGATCATCACAGCCTGCTGCAACACGAAGCTTGGAAGCATCAGGATGACGAAGAAATGACATTACTATCCAGTCTGCCATACAGTTTTTCGTCAGCACATCATAGCTGTTGACCGCAACGTCCGATGTATCGACACAAGAAGCGAGATCAGCGAGTTTATTTTCAACGTTATCGTAACGTGTCACGCAGACGAGCCTTTCTTTCGCACGTGTCATCGCAACGTAAAGCACACGAAGCTCTTCTGATGCAGCTGACGCTGATTCAAGAAGTGTGAGTGCCTTCTTACCTAAAGTTGAATACTGACACTTGGTAGCAGAATCACGCCTGTCAAAGCAGATGCCGTAATCAGGATGAAAAGCCGCAATGCTTCGCTGATTGTCATTCATAAATCCGTTATTAAGGTCAGCGAGAATACACACAGGAAATTCAAGACCCTTACTTTTATGAATCGTCATAATGCGAACAACATCCGCTGCTTCTGAAATATCAGATGCACTTTCAAGGTCACCATCCTGCTTCTGTACCTTGTCAATAAATCTTATAAAGCCTGAGAGGCCACGTTTGCCGGACTCCTCATACTTTACTGCATAGTCAAGAAGCATATTGAGATTAGCGTTGCGCTGAGATCCGTTTTTCAGTGCAGAAGCTATAGCCTTATAACCTGTTGTTTCATAAAGCTCACGTACAAACTCAGAGCAACCGAGTGTAGATGAGAGCATTCTTAACGAATCCAATTTTCTGAGAAAATCAGCCGACTTTTTATTACCTTTATTTGCAGAATTAAGAAGACAATGATAAAGAGGTTTCTTTCTTTCATCGACTCGCATCTGCGCAAGCTCGTCTGCAGTAAAGCCGTAAATCGGTGAAAGCATAACCGCAAGAAGCGGAATGTCCTGAACGGGATTATCAATAACTCTCATAAGATTGATAACCGTGCTGATTTCCGTTGAGGCAAAAAATCCCGTTTTATTTGAAACATAAGCAGGTATATTGTTTTTAGCAAGCGTATCAGCATAAATTTCTGCACGTCCTCCGCCTGTAGCTCTGAGCAGAATGCAGAAATCACGATAAGACACAGGACGCTTCCCGTCCTTGTCGCTGACAAGCATACCTTCCTTTAAAATTGAATTAATGGTATCAGCTATATGCTGAGCTTCAAGCTCTCTCGAAACCTTACTGCCATCCTCAAGTGAGCCTACAATGTGCAATTCTGCCTGTGAAAAATCGCAGTCTTCATAAGCTGCCGCGGCAACAAGTGCCTCGTTTTCATCGTAGTCAAGACCGCCTGCTTCCTCTGACATAAGCTGTGAAAACACAAAGTTGATATTTTCAGTTACTCCTGCACGGCTTCTGAAGTTTCTGTCAAGAGTGATTTTTGCAGGATAATTATTGTCAATATAATCTTCAAGTGAATTACGACGTCTGAGGAAAATTTCAGGCATCGCCTGACGGAAACGGTAGATACTCTGCTTGACGTCACCTACCATAAACATATTGCTGTCATCTTTCGAAACTGCACCAAAAAGAGTGTTCTGCAATTCATTGATATCCTGAAATTCGTCAACTAGAATTTCATCAAATCTCTCAGAAAACTCACGTGCGAGTGCAGTCTTCTGAGCTTTACCCTCTTCGTCATAATAAATAAGCAGCTTCAGCGCAAGATGTGTTATGTCAGAAAAATCAACGCTGTTGAGCTTCTGTTTTTCCTGCCACAGTATTTCTCCGTAACGCTTGACCACACAGATGAGTTTTTCAACTATAGGTCTGAGATACTCCATATCCTCAGCATGTTCCTCTTCGGTAACACAGAAGTACATCGGAAGTTTTTTGGTAAGCTGTTCCGTAACAAGCTTTTTACCCGTCTTAATAAACTCAGCCCGGGGTGAAGAATAGCCTTTAGGGAGTCTCCCGAGTGCAGGCAGCTTAAGTGAGTGAAGAGCAGACTGAAGTTCATTCCACTTTTTGCCTTCAGCAAGCTTTCTCAGCTCGTCAAGGCAACATTCCATCGTTCTGACGCACTCACCGTATTTTTCATTTACAGTATCGTCCTCAGAGAGCTTTGACTGCATATTCATAACAGTAAGATCACACTTATGAATCACACTAAGAGCGTGTTCAAGCACAGTCGCTCCCCATACGCTCTCCCCTAAAGGAGCTTCATCCTCATATGCACACATAAGCATATCAAGAAACTTTTCAGGTCTTGCAAAAGCCATGGAATGATTGTAAAGCTTTCTGACTAATGCGCCGAGATTGCTGTCATCAGCACCTGAAGCAAGGAGATTCACAAGCTCACTGAACTCATACGAATTTTCCATATAAAACTCATCAAGAGTCTTGTTGACAGCCTCTGCCTCAGTTATTTTAAGCTGAGCACCTTCGAGCATTTTATAATCAGGTGACAGCTCAAGCTCGTGGAAATTAGCCTTAACGAGATCGTTACAAAAGCTGTCAATGGTGCTTATCTTTGCAAACGGAAGCATCATAAGCTGACGCTTGAGGTGTTCGTCTGAAGGATTTTTACGGAGCTCATCGCTTATCGCTTTAAAAATCCTCTCACGCATCTGCTGAGTGGCTGCACGTGTGAAAGTTACGATAAGCAGCTTATCTGCAGAACAAGGATTTTCTCTGTCCGTAAGTCTGCGGATAACACGCTCGACAAGGACAGCAGTTTTACCTGAGCCTGCCGCCGCTGAAACGAGGACAGTACCTTTTCTTGAATCAATGGCTTTTTTCTGTTCAGGGGTCCATTCAGGCATCGTCCTCACCTCCAAGCTTACGCAGACTTTCGTCATGTTTTATTTTCATTATGTCATTTGTCTTTGTGTCTTCATCAAGACCGCAGACATCTTTATAATCACAGTATTTGCACACATCGTGATATGGGCTTGTAGTCGACTGAGCGAAAGCAGGATTGACAGGAATCTTACCCTCGTGCAAATTCACTGCCATTTCTGCAAGGACCTTTTCCACACGTTTCATCAGAAGATCCATTTGCTTGAGCGAAATGAGCGTACCTGAATTTTCGCCGTCTTTTTTGATCGCCGCAGGGATAATATCCCCCGATGTGCGGCTGTCCATAGCGTAGATAACACGGCTGTCATCAAGTATCATACCATTCATTTTAGCAGCTTTCTGCTTTTGGGATGCGATAATATCTTCACCCTCATCACGCTCAATCTTTGCAAACGGAGCATTAACGGGCATATAGAGAATTCCTGCAGGCTTCACATTTTTATAATTTCTGAAGCCACTTCTCCAGATCGCAAAAAGGTAAATAAGCATCTGCATATTAAGACCGTGAAAAACCTCATTCAGATCAAATTTCTTACCGCCTGACTTATAGTCGACAACTCTGACAAAGGTTTCATCACCCTGATTCATAACGTCAACTCTGTCTATAGATCCTTTTATTTTAAGCATACCTCCGTCACTAAGAGGTATTTCATAAGCAGGAACTTCACCGTCATTGTCAATACTCAGCTCAAATGCAACAGGTTCAAATTCGCTGACAGAAAATTCTGCAACGAGTCTGTCAACAACCTCACAGATTATGAATCCGAGCTGATTGTAAAGATAACGGAATCTCTCGCCCATATCCTCACCGGGCACGAGAATCTCACTGAAATATTTTTCAAGCAAATCAAAAACAAGCTTATCTCTGTCGCTTTTTTCCATACCGCAGAGTCCGTCACTCGAATACTCTGCAATAAGATTTTCAAGTATATAATGTATTGCCGTACCCTTCTGCATCGGGTCAAGCTCAGCAATCTTTCTGGGTTTTGCATTAAGACCATACTTGCAGAAATACTCAAACGGACACTTGTGATACACCTCAACTCTCGATGCAGACATATACATATTCATACCGAAAAGCTTTTTTGAAATATCCTTATCCCTGATTTCAAAATCATCTTTTCTGACTGCACGTCTGAGAGAAGCAAGTCTGTCCTTATAATCATCCCTTGAAGAAAAGTATTCTTCGAGAGTTTTCTGCATAACGCCACCCTTTGGAGTCAGCCTTGACATAAGCTCAAAGGCTGCCGCTTCACCTTCAACAAAATCCATCTCAGGTGTAACCACGGTATCGCAGACACTTACCTTCGGGAAGATTCTCCTGATCTGTGTCACAAGCTCGGAAGGTGCAAGCTGAGCACCTGTTATATCCTTGCGTGAATATGTGACGAAAAGCTTATCTGAAGGACTGCAAAGAGTGCTGTAAGCAATAAAACGCTCTTCCATCATCTTTTCTTCAAAGTTGTCATCCATCTGCAGACCGTATTCTGAAAGCTTTTTACGTTCATCGTCAGAAAGGATTCCGTCTGCCGCAGGTATCATCGGAAAAAGCCCATCATTCACACCGACAGCAAAAACGACCTTCGGTGCAGTTGTCTTGACACGGTCGGCACTGCCTATCACTATTTCATCAATACCCTGAGGCAGACTACCTATAGTATACATCGAAACAATAAGAGTAAGAAGCTCGTTAAAGCGCTTAGGCTGAAGCTTTATATTTTCAAGCGATGAAGCGATGCGATCAAGTATCTCTATCACGGCATCCCATATTCTGTCCTGCTCAGCAGCAAGATCAGTTTCACCATTTTCGTTAAGCTTTTCTGCCAGAGATTTCAGATTTTCAGGAACATTCATTTTAATAAGAAGACTGTAAATTCCCTGTGCGGCAGAAAGTCCGTCGCAATCTTTCAGGCAAAATCTGAATGAACTTAAAGGCTCAACAATCTTCCTTCTGGAAAGATTGATTTTCTGAAGTCTTTCAGCATCTCTTTCAAGCATTTTTTCACCAAGGCCTTCAGGATGTGCTGTCCAGTCATCAAGCCATTTGTTGCCGTTTATCTGCCACATAAGAGCATAGTTTTCAAGCTCTGAGATTTCATCTATATCAAGATCAGTCAACCCTGTTTTGAGCACTCTCATAACCGAATCGCAGGAAAAACCGTTAACTGCAATATCAACAGCACTCATCACAAACTCTACAAGAGGCTGAGTTGACACAGGCTGACGTCTGTCATCAAAAACAGGAACACCATTCTTTTTAAGTGCTGAACGAAGCTGACGGGTATAATTATTTTCACTTCTGCTGATAATCGCAATATCCCTGCATCTGAGAGTTTCGGTACGGATAAGCTTTTTCACCGTATGCGCTACGTAATCGCATTCGCTTTCGAAATCCTCCGCAGAGCAGATGACAATACTCTCTGTCGGCTCGTCATATGTTTCGTAGTCATCCTCAAACAATGATTTTTCAAGCACACTAAGCTCGGGATTTGAATATCTTTTTTCGTTAAAATCTTCAGTAAAATCAGGAACAGCAATTTCAACTGAATTCTTACGGGCAATATTCATAAGTCTGCGGACAGTTCTCTGAGTATGTGCAAAAGAACCGAATTCACTGCCGTCTGAAATTTTATCAGTACAAACAGTTATATAAACATCCTCAGCCTGAGAGAAAATTCTTTCCATAACTGAGAGCTGCTGAGTAGTAAATCCGCGGAAACCGTCAAAAAATACTGTTTTACCCTCAAAGCATCTGTGTACATCTGCCACATCACAAAGAGCATCAAGCGCACATTCATCATCAAAATAACTGTTTTCTACTATGGAGGTGTATGCCTGCATAACAAGAGAAAGCTCACCTATCTTTGACTTAAGAAGGCTATCTTCAAGCATATCGCAAGTGTCATTAAGCATCTGTGCGGAGACTGAGCACTGTCTTATTTCTTTGACAGTTTTGAGCATCTGAGTGATAACAGCAGCTGAATATCTGTGTCTGCCGTAAACAGTCAGAGAATCTCCCACGCCTTCAAGTGCAAGACTCATCATAAGCGCTCTTGTGCTGTCATCAAGACGCGGCTTCGAATTCAGACCGTACTTTTTGAGAATATTCTCCGCAAGGAAAGAAAAGCTTACTACCTCAACCTTGTCAGCACCACTCGCGCCAAAAAGCTCAAGCATTGTTTTTTCTGTTCTGAAAGAATACTGCTCCGGGACGATAAGCATTACGCTCTCATCCTTTTCAATCAGCTGTCTGATTTTTTCGTGAATTTTTGTTGTTTTGCCGCTTGATATGCGACCGGTCACAAGTCTGAGCATAAAACAACCCCCTAAAACTTATAATATTATACTATATAGAGGGGCAATTTGCAACAAGAGTGTCTTGCAATCGAGTACTAAAAATGGTACAATAGTCGGGTATAATATTGACTTTCAGAGGTTAAAGCTATGGCAACTAAAGGTTACATCAAAAAAGCGAACTCAGTAGTCCCCTCAAAAGCTCAGCTTGATTTCATGGATACTGAATTTATCGCATTTATCCACTACGGTATGAATACATTCACAAACAATGAGTGGGGTACGGGACGCGAGCCTGTAAAGTATTTCAAGCCTGCTGAATTTTCAGCAAAGCAGTGGGTTATGGCTATCAAATCTGCAGGAATGAAAGGTTTGGTGCTCACCTGTAAATTTTCTGACGGCTTCTGTCTGTGGCCGAGCAAATTCACTGATCACACAGTCAAAAATTCTCCGTGGCTCGACGGCGAAGGCGATATGGTCAGAGAGCTCAGCGAAGAGTGCAGAAAAGAAGGCGTAAAGTTCGGAATTTACCTTTCCCCTTACGATATGCACGAGCCGTCATTCGGAACTGAAGCCTACAACGATTTCTTCGTCAATCAGCTCACTGAGCTGTGTACAGAATACGGAGATATTTTCTGTGTATGGTTTGAAAGAGATGAAAGCGGAAAGCAGCCTTACGACTGGGAGCGCTACTATAAAACAATACGTGAGCTTCAGCCTGACGCAATGATATGCAACTGCGGACCTGATATCCGTTGGTGCGGTAACCACTCAGGTATCGGAAGACAAAGTGAGTGGAGCGTAGTTCCGAAGGAGCTTATAAACGATGCTCCTGCTGCACTTCTCGTACAGCCTGATCTCGGCAGCCGTAAAAAAATCAAAAAAGCTAAAGAGCTTGTCTGGTTTCCTGCTATAATGGATATGAAGATGCGTCCCGGCTGGTTTTTCCACGATCACGAAACACCTAACCTCAAGGTTTTGTCTACAGCGATTATGAGCTACTTCAAATCAGTAGGAAACAACGGCACTTTCATACTTAACGTTTCACCGTCTCACAACGGACGAATCGACAAAAAGGATCTCGAACAGCTTGTCACCCTCGGTGCACAGCTCGAGCTTGAATTCAAAGAAGACTTCACCAAGGAGGCAACCTTTACCTCAAGCGGTTGCAGTGATGAGCTTCACTCAGAAAAATTTATCAACTCAGGTAAGTCATATTTCAAATCTGCACAGGGTGCAAAAAAATCTGTGATCACCGTTGATATGGGCGATGTAAAATCCATAGATAAGATTATCCTTGCCGAAAATATTGCAACAGGACAGCAGATTGAAAAGTTTTCTCTTTACTATTTCTACAACAAGCGTTGGCATAAGATATACAAGGGAACAACTATCGGCAGAAAAAAAATCTGCATAGTCACTCCTATGGAGGCAAGACGAATAAAACTCGTAATAGAAAAAACCAGAGATTTTGCTACAATTTCTGAATTCAAAGTGTATTAATTGTAAAAAATGAACAGCCTTCGTCAAAAAAGACGGAGGCTGTTTTTATAAGTTTCGTTATTTTATACAATAAAACATATCATTATCCTTTAATTATATTGATATTATTCACACCACTTAACACACTGTTTCGTTATTATTAACAAACAGGACATAATTTCTTTGTGCAAAACGCTTGACAAATATATTTTCCTCTGCTATAATACAGTCACGGTAAGAAAATTACCAATAAAAAGAAAGGAATGAATCATATGTCAAACGAAAAAATGTATTATGAGGCTGAAGAAACAATACTCAGTGAAATCGCGAACGAAAAGTCTCTCTTTTCATTCCGCACCATTATCAAGCTTTTGACTGCAAACGCTATTGCAAGAAAGTTCTGATAATCCCCCTCGAAAGGGCTCATAATAAAAATCAGGGTTGTCCGCAACGGACAACCCTTTATTTTTTATTCAATTACTGTTTGATTCCGTCCACAAGAGTTATGAACGCTTCAATTGTGCTTGAACCTGCTTCTGAACCTGAGGCAACGATTTCTTCGTTTTCACCTGCGAGAAGGCTCTTGAATTCGTTATCAGGAAGGATGTAACCTACCTGGTCATTCATAAGACCGAATACGATAAGCTTCTTATCTGTACCTACAACTTCCTGCATTGACGGATAATCAAAATCTCCGTATGTCCAGGACTCGTCAGCACCGAGGCATCCGCCGTAAGCGATAGCCGGCTCAAGTTCACCCGGAACAAGTGCGATTGCAAGGTCTGTACCAAGCTCCATATAGCCGATTTCTGTAAGAATCTCTGCTCTGCGGTCGCTCTTATCAACACCTACAACTGTGTTTGAAATAGCGCCAAGCTTACCTGCAAAGAGGAGAATCTGATTTGTAACAGGAACATAGTACTGATCCATCTTGAAGTTAAGAAGAGGAGCTACCTCAACTTCTTCTGTTGACTCTTCGATAAGACGTCTTGCAAACTCAGTACCGTAAGCATTGATACCCTCAATGCTCTCGTAGTCTTCAGGAAGATTGAGTGGCTGATAGTCTGAAGAAATTGCGAGTTCAGCACCGAGAATCATCATAAAGTTAGCATTCTCACGCTCATTGATCACCTGCTCCATATAGTACGGATAGTCACCTGTAACCTCAGTACCTGCGGCACCGTTACCAACACAGTGGCTGGGTGAGTTAACGATCCATGTCTCTCTGCCGCCGTCAGCGGGAACGAAACGGAAACGGTGAAGATTACCGTCTACTACATAAGGATCTCTCTTCTCTCTGAGGAGATCCTCAACATCAGCTGTTGAATAATAAATCTTACCCTCTTCCATTGAGTTGACAGCTGTCTTGATTGCATCTTCTGTCACCTTGTAGAGGTTTGCCATAAACTCAGGATTTCTGCCGTCAAGGAGGGCATAATCTGTACCAAAGAGGTTGTTGATAACATTAGTTGCCGGGTTTGTAAATACCATCTTGAGAAGGTCACCGTTCATACCGAATGTATCGACACAGCTGTGCTGATGAAGAACAGAAATATTGATACCAACGATATTATTAGCCTTTGCAAAATCTGCAAGCTCTGCACGGATACCTGCTACATCAGTATTTGAAAGACCGAATGCGTCAACAGCTGCGATAACAACAGTTCCTCTGCCGCTGCCGTCATTGATAGCGATACAACGTACGCGCTGATCATCATAAACAGCTGAAACTGTCTTCGGGTCAGGGAAAGAAAGGCTGCCGCCTACGTAGTGTTTACCGTCCATCTCGTTACCTGTCTGGATAGAGCCGCTGCCATAGCCTACGCTCCACACAGCACCCGGTGCAGGATTTTCAAGGTAAACTTCCATGCCCGGATAGAACTGCTCGTTCACATATGTATCCTTATCAGCGAAGTCAATTGACGGAACAACAGAGTTGATAGCCTTAAGAAGCACATCGATGAGTTTGTCAACGATGCCGTAAAGGAACTTCAGGAGCATATCAGTAAACTGCTCACCACTTGTCGGGAATTTGATAGTATCAAATCCGAATGAACCTATCATAAACTCTAATTCGTCCATAATAGCTCCGGTATCGATATTTACATTCAATTCAGGTGTAACAACTGTTTCGGGAGCTTCAGTTTCAGCGAATGCATCTACGCCGAAAGCTGCAGTACCTACTGAAAAAATCATAACAACTGAAAGAATGAGTGAAATTATTTTTTTCATAATTACACACCTTTCATAATATTATTATACAGTATCATTTTAACACAAAAAAGTAAATTTGACAACAACATCCTGTTATCCATTACAAACAAAATGAAAGGCGGATTTTTGTATGAGTTGCTGTATTGCTGAGTTGAGAAACAAGGAAGTTATCTGCAAATCAAACGGAATGCGGCTCGGAAACGTTGATGACGTAGAAATCGACATCGCCAACGGTAAGCTGGTATCAATAATTATTTACGGCAGAAGCAGAATGATGGGCTTTTTCGGAAAGTGCGAGGATATGGTAATCCCGTGGTGCGACATCGACATAATCGGAGAAGATACAATACTTGTCAACTGCTGCTGTCCCGCAGAGCAAAGAAACCGACCTCAGGGAAGATGGTAATGAAAACCTTACAAAATCATCTCTCCTTTCTAAAAATCCAACTAATTTACTTGCAATATCTAAAATTATATTGTAGAATGAATTAAACTGATTGAAAAGGAGTCGGAAACCTATGATCAGGAAAATTAAAAATAAACTATTGCAAATTCTACAGATATTAATCAATTCATTAAGAATTTTAAAAGCCAAAATTTGTATACAAAAATATAAAAACAAGCATTTAGGACAACGATGCTTTATCGTCGGAAACGGTCCTAGCCTTTCTGTAAAGGATTTAGATAAACTAAAAAACGATATTTGTTTCGGAACACACAGAATATACAATATTTTCGATAAAACTGACTGGAAACCGACTTATTATTGCCTTCAAGACAGCAATTTAATATACGAATCCTTAGATGATATCAAAAAAAGTGATCTTAAACACAAATTTATTCTAATCAATAAATCATGGAAATACCCTCATATCGATAATGCTTTATATTTAAACTTATTTTCAAAAGATTTTTACCCCGAACCCCCTGATTTTTCAGATAATAGCTCTAAGGGTCTTTTTGGAGGATATACCGTTTCATATATGTGCTTACAATTAGCTGTTTATATGGGGTTTAAGGAAATATACTTAATCGGTATAGATCACAACTATACCCAAACATTACAACCGGATGGTTCCATTAAGATCAACAACAATGCGAAAGATCATTTTTCCGAAAAAGATACTCTATCCAATATCCCCCAACTTTTCAAATCCACTTTAGCTTATGAATCAGCCAAAGAATACGCTGAGCAAAACAATATCAAAATATACAATGCCACTCGAGGCGGAAAACTAGAAGTTTTTGAACGAGTAAATTTCGATGAATTATTTTGACAAGGTGATTATAAATGAAAACAATAGCTTTGCTTACCGGAAGAGGAAACAATACTCTTAAAGACAAAAATATCTTGGAAGTATTAGGCAAACCTGTTTTATACTATCCTGCTAACGCTGGAATCAAGGCGAGAAATATTGATGACCATTACTGTAGCAGTGATGACAATAAAATCCTCAATATTTCTGAATCTCTCGGATATAAACCTATTGTTAGGCCAAGTGAATTAGCTTCTCCAACTGCTCAACACATTGATTGCATTCTCCATGCACTTGATATAATGAAAAGCAACGATAATATTCCTGATATTCTAGTTGTCATTTTAGCGAACAACGTAACAATAAAATCGAAGTGGATCGATGAATGCATTGACATTATGAAAAAAGATATGTCGATAACTGCTGTTGTGCCGGTTTACGAGGACAATGACCACCATCCATTACGTGCAAAAACAACTAATCAGGACGGGACATTATCTATGTATGAAAAAGATTTCCATGGAAATGTTTCAACAAACCGACAAGACTTGCCAGAATGTTTATTTTTATCCCACAATTTTTGGGTATTAAACACTAAATTTATTCTTTCCGGCAAAGAGGGACAGCAACCGTGGGGATTTATGGGTGACAGGATCATACCGTACAAAATATCTGAATCTATTGATATCCACAAAGATATTGACTTATACATCGCAAAAGAGTGGATAAAAAACAACTACGAAGATTAATGCTGTGCCACTATAAACATTGTCAATATAGTGCTTATCATTTAATTTATTGGAGATGAACATATTATGAACATTAAAAAATATCTTGCTGAGTTTTTCGGCACAATGGTTCTCGTCCTCTTCGGCTGCGGTACAGCAGTTGTAACAGGAGGTCTCACAGGCGGCACTGACTCAGGCACACTCGGCGTCGTTGCAATAGCACTTGCTTTCGGTCTTTCGATCGTAGCTGCAGCTTATGCAATCGGCCACATTTCCGGTTGTCACGTCAATCCCGCTGTTTCTCTCGCAGTACTTATCAACGGTGGAATGAGCTTTGCCGACTTTATCGGCTATGTCGTTGCTCAGATTGCAGGTGCTTTCGCAGGAAGCGGAATTCTTCTTTTCATCACGAAAAATTCCAACCTCGAAGGTTTCGGAAGTAACGGTTTTCTTGAGGCAAGCAGCGTCGGACTTTCAACAGCAGGCGCAGTCGTTGTCGAAATCGTACTTACATTCGTTTTCGTTATGACAATCCTCGGTGTTACTTCAAGTGAGAAAACCTCTCATATGGCAGGTCTTGTAATCGGTCTTACACTCACATTTGTACATATTATCGGCATTCCTCTCACAGGCACATCAGTCAACCCTGCAAGAAGCCTTGCACCCGCAGTGCTTCAGGGTGGCGAAGCTCTTAATCAGGTATGGGTATTCATCCTCGCCCCTCTCGTCGGAGCAGCACTCGCAGCACTCGTTTTCAAATACGTTTTCGCTCCCAAGGCTGAAAAATAATTAAGAATTAAAGTTAAAACCCGGAACGTTCGCTTTGATGACGTTCCGGGTTTATTTTATTCGATTGACATTAACAGATTTTTAAATTCTGTCGCCTTACGGTATGCCTCATTGACATATTCCTGCGCTGAAAGATTTTTGTAAATATCGTTATCGTTTCTCGTCGGTCTGCCCTTCGAAATAACCTCAAACGAAAGCGTACCGTTATAACCGCAATTTTTAATGCGCTGTGCAATTCCTTTCCAATCAGCAATACCGTCAAAAGGAAGCAGATGAGAGTCATCATAAAAGGTCAGTTCATCACCCGTCATACCTTTATTGTCATTAAGATGTGTCACAAACAGCTTGTCGCCGTATTTTGTAAGTATATCCTTACTGTAATTGTAGCACATCTCGTGACCTGAATCGAAGCAGAACCCAACGTTTTCAACGTCACCGTAACGCTTTAAAATCGATTCGAGATACATCTCGCCTTCTGTATTTTCAAAAGCAAGCTTCACGTTCTTTTTCACAGCACGATCTACAACATCATACAATCTTTCAAGACCGAGTTCGGTCGGCGTACAGTTATCCATACCTATAATTGCGTGGAGCACAGCATATTCAACACCGAAATCACTGCAGTCATCAATAGTTGCATAAAGGTCGTTAATCATTATTTCAGCAAGTTCACCTTTCTCATCGTGCCAGATATCATCCATTCCGTAAAACGGAGCGTGAATGTATTCGCACCTCATACCAAGCTTCTGAGCTTCAGCAATCAGCTTTTGGGTAAGCTCAGACGTTCCGTTCTTCTCCCTGTCAAAAGCAAAAGCATCAAAGCCTGCATTTTTAAGAAGCTGAGGCTGCTCGGTTATCGGCACATCCAGCTGCATTCCCAGCGCCAGACACAAAGAATCATTAGCTGCCATAAATCACACTTCCTCAAAGATATAGCTACCTGCGCCAAGCTTAATTACAGCACAGCCATTTTCCTTTTCGAAATCATCGAAGCTGTGTTCTACACCATTGATGATAACATTGTTTGTGAAAACAGGCAGAAGAAGAGTAGCTGAAGACTCTTCAGGAACCGTACATTCATAAACAAAGTTTTCTTCATTTGACCAGTTGCTCTCAATAAGACCTGCAACTGAATTATACGAGCAACGGATCCACTTCATTCTCTGCTGACCGTCAGGTAACTCATCAGCTGTTCTTGTGTCCACTCTCGGCTGAAGAAGAATATTTTTAAATGCAACGCCGTCAGTTTCTATACCTGCCATATAGCGGTACATCCACTCCTGAACAGAACCGTAAGCGTAGTGATTGAAGGAGTTCATTCCTACGTCACCGAAGCCCTTGTCAAGAGTATATGAATTCCAACGCTCCCAGATTGTCGTCGCACCCTGATCGATACTGTAAAGCCATGACGGCTCATTTCTCTGCATAAGAAGTGTGTATGCAAGATTATCCTCGCCAATCTTTGAAAGTGCGGGACAAAGATTATATGTACCTACAAAGCCTGTAGAAAGTCTGTTGCCGTTATCCTTGATTTTCTGCACAAGCTCTGCAGAAGCCTTTTTGAGATATTCGCCTTCGATAAGATCAAAGGCTATTGCCATAACGTAGTCTGTCTGAGTCTTGTCGATAAGCTCACCGTCTTTCATAAATGTGTCAACGAAATACTTGTGAGCTTCCTTTCTCAAAGCCTTGTAATGCTCTGCTCTGTCAGCCTTGCCGAGTTCTTCACTCATAAATGCCATCATATCGAGGTCGTGGATAAGGAAAGCTGATGAGAGATACTCATTCTTGCAGTAATCGTATGCAAGCCAGTCACCGTAACGTGGAATAGGTCCTTCAAATCCGTAGTTTTCTATAAGCTGAGCGATGTATTTTTCCATTGACGGATAGTGTTCTTCGAGGAACTCCTTGTCACCATAAAGCTTGTAGAGATTATAAGGAATGATAACACCTGCATCACCCCAGGCC
>JAXJUJ010000067.1:0-5927 GCA_036309125.1 Acutalibacteraceae bacterium
AAAGTTCGAAAAGTTCAACGGGTTCCTGCTCAAAGCCTGTATTCTTTTCATCAAGTTCTGAAATCTTGATAATGTCACTTACAAGGCTTATGAGTCTTTGTGCTTCTTTATAGATTGTTTTTGAAAAATCTACAACTGTGTCGCCGGGAACGTCGCCTGCCATCATTATTTCAGCAAAGCCTGAAATAGAAGTAAGAGGTGATTTCAGTTCGTGAGAAACATTTGATGTAAATTCACTTCTCATTTTTTCACGGTTTGTATATTCGGTTACATCAAGTATAACAATAACTGCACCTATTACACGGTCATTTTCGTATACCGGATTTGCTATCAGATTATAGTGTTTGTCATCAATGTTAATCGTACTTTCTGAATGCTCACCTGTAAGAACTCTTTGAACAGTGTCTCTGAATCCCTTTGTACGGTTTAACATTAACACAGTACCCTCTTGAACATCAGTAATATCAAGAAGCTTTAATGCTGCTGAATTATATGTTAAAAGGTTTGCCTGATTATCAATTACCAAAAATCCTTCTGTCATATTTTCTGTAATGAGACGGAATTCCTCCTGCTTTTGTTCTGCGGTACGGATTTGCTCATTGATATGTCGTTTCTGTAAAGATATTTTCTTTAAAAGCGGTGTAAGTTCCTCATATGTGTCATTATTTTCAGGATGTTCAAGGTCAAGTGAATTTATAGGATTAATGATTGACTTTGATACTCTGTATGACAGTATAACGGTTATGATAAGAGCAATCACAAGAACTATGAGTATCGGATACATGAGTCCAAGTAAGATAACAATAATTGACTGCTGTGTTGTGGATACTCTTAAAATATTACCGTCATCCAAACGCACTGCATAATAGATTGTCTTCTCCATAAGTGTATCTGAATATCTTACGCTTGTTCCCGATCCATCTTTCATTGCCTTTTTTACTTCATCACGGTCTGAGTGATTATCAAGCTCAGATTCGTTTGCAGAAGTATCTGCGATCACTACACCATTTTCATCTATAAGAGTGATTCTTTTTTTATCATTCTTAAAATTATTGATGTACGAAACTCCATCATTTTCAATTGCATGAGCTATATAGTCTGCTTCACTTCCAAGCTCATTTGTGAGCTGAGTTTCAAAATACTCAAACAGCACACCGAAAATAAGAACAATAGTTACTATAAGTACAAGTAGGGATGTTATAAAGTTGGAACGAAATATTTTACTGTTCATTATCTGCTCCTCCTAACTTATAACCTATATTTTTAACGGTCTCTATTTTCACATCGGAATTTTCAAGCTTTACTCTGAGCTTTCTGATATGAACATCAAGTGTTCTTGACTCCTCATAAAACTCTCCCCACACTTTAGTGAGAAGTTCTTCCCTGCTTACAACTTTTCCTTCAGCTTCAAGTAAAATAAGGAGAAGTGAATATTCTTTGAAAGAGAGAACCAGATCCTCGCCATTTAATTTTATAATGTGCTTTTCAGGATTTACGTACAATTTTCCTAACGAATATTCCTTGGTATTTACAACTTGTGTTTTCTTATATCTTCTTAAAACTGCGTTTACACGTGATGCAAGTTCAGTCATACCAAATGGCTTTGTAATATAATCATCAGCACCCATGTCAAGGCCTGTTACTTTATCGAATTCGCTTGTTTTAGCGGTAATCATAATAACGGGTATATCCTGATACTTTTTATCTTCACGGAGCTTTTTAAGAATAGATATGCCATCCTCCTCCGGCAGCATTATATCGAGCAAAATAAGCTCAGGGATTTCTTCCTGAATTTCTTTCCAAAATTCACTTGGCAAAGACAAGCCTTTTATTTCGTAGCCTTCCTTGGCAAGTGCGTAGCAAACAAGCTTTTGTATGCTTGCGTCATCTTCTAAAAAATAAATCATTTACTCACACCTCCGAAAAACGATTTACACTAATATTATATCATATAAGGTCTTCATTTTCAATAAATCAGTCATATTTCATCAAAACAAACAATTTACTTATCGTCTTTTGCGTGTTTTCCTGTAATTGAGTAAATAACCCATTCCGCAATGTTTTCGGCATGATCACCGATTCGTTCAAAATACTTTGCAATCATAATAAGGTCAATAAGTGCCTCTGCGTTTGCAGTTTTTGATTCAATCGCGCTTATGAGTTCACTTCTCACCTTATCAAACAAATCGTCTACAATGTTATCATGTTCAATTACGGTGTATGCAAGCTCTGTATCTTTTTTGACAAATGACTCAATGCTGTCTGTTACCATACGGATAGTTGCTCTTGCCATATCAGCAATATGAATTTCGCTCTGCATGCCGCTTCCGTAAGCATATTCTGCAATCTCCGCAATATCTGATGCCTGGTCGCCGATTCTCTCCATGTCAGAAATCATTTTAAGTGCAGAAGAGATTGTGCGAAGGTCACTTGCTACCGGCTGCTGTTGCATTAAAAGTTTCATACAAAGGTTTTCTATATCGCGTTCTTTCTGGTCAATTTGCTTATCTGATTCAAGAACATTTTCCTTCATAACATGGTCGTTTTCAATCAGAAGTTTTACTGCTGCAGAGATTGCTTCCTCACAAAGAGCACCCATTGTGATAAGTTCATTATTCAGATTGTTTAATTGTTCATCAAATCTGTTTCTCATATCAACCAAACCTTCCTGTAATATAGTCTTCTGTTCTCTTATCACGAGGTGTTGAGAACATCTTTTCTGTTTCATCAAATTCAATAACCTCACCAAGCAGGAAGAACGCTGTTTTATCTGCAATTCTTGCCGCCTGCTGCATGTTATGAGTTACCATAACGATTGTATATTTCTCTTTATGTTCTATTTACAGTCTAATAGGGAACGCCAAGCCTTTGACATTCCCCAAAAAGACCATCTTATTATCTTTTTACAGGAACTGCTCCTGCTTCAATAATCCATTCATCAGCTGCACTTGATGTTGCAAATTCGAAGAAGCTTTTTGCTGCAGGTGAAAGTTCTGCATTTTTCTTAGTTACCATTACGAAATTTCTCTGAATCTTGTAGCTTCCGTTCTGGATTGTTTCTGTAGAAGGTGTTACCCCTTCAACTGAGATAAGCTTTACTGTATCTTTTACAGATGCAAGTGATGCATATCCGATTGCGTTTGGGTTAGATGATACTGTCTGAACAACATCGCCTGTTGATGTAAGTTCCTGATTGTATTTGCATGCATCTTCTGTATCTGTGATTGATTCAAAACCGTCTCTTGTACCTGATGCAGCTTCTCTACCGATTAAAACTACCGGTGCATCTGCTCCGCCAACTTCACTCCAGTTTGTAATCTCACCTTTGTAAAGTGCTGCAATCTGTTCGATTGTAAGGTCTTTTACAGGGTTTTCTTTGTTTACGATCATTGCGATACCGTCAATTGCAACTACTGTTCCGTTAAGGTCTGTTGCTTCTTCAGGTTTAAGGTCACGGCTTGCAAGTCCGATGTCACAGCTTCCTGCCTGAACCGCCTTGATACCTGAACCGGAACCTGTAGGATTGTAGGTTACCTTAACTGCACTGTTTTCTTCCATGTAAGCTTCTGAAAGGAATCCGATTACCTTTTCCATTGATGTTGAACCGTCTGTTGAAACTGTTCCGCTTACCTGCCCATTGTCCTTTTGTGTGTCGGTATTTGTAGTTCCGCATCCTGCAAGGGCTGCTACCAACAACACTGCTACTACCATTAAACTGATGATTTTCTTCATTTGAAATCACTCTCCTAAAAAATTTATTTTTTGTTTTCTCTTTCCTGAGTACATTTAGAGTTTAACATAGCCAATGTAAACTCTGCTACCATAGGTATGTTAATTGTAGGTTAAGCTTTTTCAGTTTTTGTTAATTCAATAAAAATATCCCTTACACCAATAAAGGTATAAGGGATATTTGATATTTTGATATTAAGTACTATGGATTATAAAACCAATGAAGGAGCAGAATGAATTCTTGCACCTAACTCCTGATTCAGCATGTACAAGCTCTTTGGATCAGAGCCAAACAATTCCATCTTTGTGATAAGGTCGTTTGCATTTGTTTCTTCCTCACCCTGTTCCTTTACGAACCAGTCAAGGAACTGCATTGTACGGAAATCCTTAACATCGTATGCTGCAGCATAGATATCATTGATAAGTGATGTTACATATTCTTCGTGTTCAAGTCCAGCCTTTAATACATCCATATCGCAAGAAAATGTTTTGTCAGGTTTTGCGATTGCATCAAGTGTTACAACCTGATTTTCATTCTGCAGATACTGATAAAACAGCATTGCATGGTCACGTTCTTCCTGAGCCTGAATCATATACCAGTTTGCAAATCCGTCAAGACCTCTTGCCTGAAAATAGTTTGAGAAGCCAAGATACAGATATGCTGAATAAAACTCCTTGTTGATTTGCTGATTTAACAGCTCGCGTACTTTTTCGTTCATCATTTTACATTACCTCCGTATATTAATAAATTTTATTTTATCTATCTAAAATTCTACCATCTGTTGAAATTGTAACTACTTGCCACGGTAAGAACTTACCGCTATCCTGAATGGCTCTTTTTGCAGCATTTTCTATTCCTCCGCAGCAAGGGACTTCCATTCTTACGATTGTTACACTTTTAATATTGTTATTTTTAATGATAGCAGTCAGCTTTTCAGAATAATCACCTTCATCAAGCTTGGGACATCCAACCAAAGTTACCTTATTGCGCATAAATTCGTTATGAAAATTACCATAAGCATATGCTGTACAGTCTTTAAAATAATTTAGTTAAATATGAAACTATATTATATATGATTGGTGCACATACAATAGCAGGCAAAAAATCTGCAACCTTGATTTTCGTAATACCCATCAGGTTTGTACCTATCATAATAATCAGAATAGAACCCACGCAGGTCATTTCATTGATTGCACCGGTACTCATAAAGGGTGCAAGAAGTCCTGCAAGAAGAACAAGTCCTCCCTGAATAACAAACACTGACAAAGATGCAAGCATTACGCCAAACCCCAGACTTGAAGCAAGGATCATAGAAGATACAAAATCCAGAGTTGCTTTAGTTATAAGCACTGAATTATCTCCTGTAAGCCCTGCCTGAATTGAACCGGTTACCGTCATCGAACCAACGCAAAATAACAATGTTGCTGTTACCAACCCTTCAGCAATTGAAACATTTTGTCCCTCTTTTTTAAACTTTGTTTCAACACTCTTTGCAAGTCTATTTATCGCACCATCAATGTTTAATAATGTCCCTGATATTACTCCCAACACAACCGAAGCAATTACAATAAGGACATTTTCTCCGCACAAACTACCAGATATACCGATATACAGAGTGCATGCACCTAAGCCTATCATTGTTGCATTACTTACTCTCTTAGGAATTCCTTTTTTGAAGAGTAAACCAATTGATGAGCCTAATATCACGGTAATTACATTAACAATAACACCTAACATTTTTTACACCTGTTTTTTAGAGAGCATAACCTTGTCACTTGCAAATTCACTTCCGCTTGCTTTTTCAAATAACCCCAGGAGCTGAGGAATGGTAAGGTTTTTCTTCTCCTCTCCGCTAACATCTATAATTATTTTTCCCTCGTGCATCATAATAAGGCGATTTCCGTATTCAATTGCATCATGCATATTATGAGTAATCATAAGAGTCGTCAATTTATCTTTTGAAACAATTTCTTCCGTGATTTCAAGAACTTTTTTCGCAGTTTTAGGATCAAGTGCAGCTGTATGCTCATCAAGGAGCAAAAGCTTTGGCTTTTTAAGTGTTGCCATAAGTAGAGTCAAAGCCTGTCTTTGTCCACCTGACAAAAGTCCCACCTTTGCAGTGAGTCTGTTTTCTAAGCCTAAACCAAGAATTTTAAGAAGCTCTTTGTATTCTGCTCTTTCTTTCGATGTGATACCT
>JAXJUJ010000068.1:0-1825 GCA_036309125.1 Acutalibacteraceae bacterium
AAAAATTAAATGAAAAAAAGTTTTGTGATATAATAAAAAAAGAAAGGTGAAATAAAATGAAAAAAAGATTATTCTCAGTTTTGGCACTTATATGTGCAATGTGTCTTGTTTTCTCGGCTTGCGGTCAGACTAATACCGAAACAACAAAGACAAGCGGCGTTGTTGCCGACGATAATGTTACAGCTCCCGGTGAGCTCCCGATTGTTAAAGAGAAGATAGAGCTTACAGTTGGAATCTTAGGTACTTCAAAGGTAGAGGATTTTGATACAAATGCTTTTACAAAGTATCTTGAAGAAAAGACAAACATCGACCTCAACTTCTATCTCTTCCCTGCAAGCGGCGGATATGATAAGGTAAAGGTTATGCTTGCATCAGGTGCAGAAATGCCCGATGTACTTTGCGGATTTGGTCTTGAAAAGAGCACACTTATGCAGTATGGCGTTGAGGGAACACTTGTTGACCTTACCGAGTACATGGATAACTACAGCTACTGGTTCAACGAAGTAAAAGAGAAGACAGGCATAGAAAACCTTGACGGCTGGCTCAGCACAGCTGACGGCGGAAAGTATTACATGCCTCACATCACAGAGCAGGCAGGTAACAAGCACGGCGGTAAGGCTTTCATCAACAAGACATGGCTTGACAAGCTCGGACTTGAAATGCCCGAGACAGTTGACGAATTTGTTGAGGTTATGAAAGCGTTCAAAACTCAGGACCCCAACGGCAATGGCAAGGCTGACGAGCTTGGCTTTACAGGTTCAAAGGACGGCTGGAACGAAAAGCCTGTTAACTTTATCATGAACTCTTATATCTATGACGATTACAGAGACGGTTTTGTAGTAGACGACAACAAGAAGATTTCGCTCAACTACACATCACCTGAATACAAAGAGGGTCTTAAAAAGATTGCTGAGATGGTTCAGGAAGGTCTTATAGATGTTCAGGCTTATACCCAGTCAAGTGAGATTTTAAGAAGTATCTGTAATGGTGACGACAATGTAGTTGGTGCATTTGCATCAGGTTCACCTGACAGCTTGTTCGGTTCAGGTACAGAGAGACTTGGCGAATATGTTGCACTTCCTCCGCTCAAGGGCCCCAAGGGTGTTGCTTACGCACTTACAGCTGTTGGTGCTCCCAGCGTTTCGGGTATAATCACAAAGTATTGTGAACATCCGCTTGCAGCTTACAGACTCTTTGACTTTATGATGAGCGAAGAAGCATCTATCTTCTGTCGTTACGGTGTAGAGGGTACAGACTGGAAGAGAGCTGACGAAAGCACACCTGCTATGTTCGGCGACCTCGGCTTTGAGGCAAGAATTCTTCCTATTCTCCCCTATGGGGCAGTACAGAATTCACACTGGTTCCAGTATAACCCCGCATTCCGTTCATCCGATGTAAGTGATACAATGGCATGGAACGGTGACCCGCTTGATGGCGAGTACTTCAAGGCTAAGGCTCTGCCTGCTTATTGGCAGAAGGGTCCGAAGAACCTTGTAACACGTGAACAGCTTCTTCTTGAACAGGCTGAAATGGACGAGTTTAACGGACTCCAGACCGATATTTCAACTCACGTTAAAGAGAATATCGCATTGTTTGTAACAGGCGAAAAGAGCGTTGATGCTGATTGGGATGCATTCCAGGAAGAGCTCAAGAGCCTTAATGTTGAGCGTTACAGAGAGCTTGTACAGTTAGGATACGATAACTTCTACGCTACTGCTAAATAAGAATTTTATTATCAGGGGTATGCAGGATTTTTCCTGCATACCCATACAAAGAGAGGTAAGGCACAATGAAAAATAATGCATCTGACAGCATAAAGCCAATC
>JAXJUJ010000069.1:0-18475 GCA_036309125.1 Acutalibacteraceae bacterium
CAGAAACCTTTCGGTCTTTGTGACTATTATGGTCCGAGTGGCGAGACTCGAACTCACGGCCTCTTGAACCCCATTCAAGCACGCTACCACCTGCGCTACACCCGGATGCTTGACTATTGTACCACAAAAAACAGATTTGTCAACCGTTTTCTTAAAATATTTTAAAATATTTTAAATAATTTAAGCCGACAGAATTGTCGGCTTAAAACATTCAATTTATATTGTTTTTCTGGACTTAGGTTTCTTTGAAAATAAAAGTATCAACGGGAATATTTCCAGTCTGCCGAACAGCATATCCGCTATAAACGTACACTTAGCAAACCAGCTGTACACAGAATAATTTCCGGTCGCTCCAACAACTTCGAATCCGGGACCGATATTATTCAATGTTGCGATAACACCCGAGAAATTACTTACAAGATCTACATTATCAAAGGAAACAATAAGCATAGACAAAGCCATAATCAAAATATATAAGCATAAATAAACGCTTGTTCCCTGCATAACATCATCTGTTACCTTTTTACCGTCAAATTTAACAACATTTACACTACGCGGATGAAGTAACTTTCTGAGTTCTCTTCGAACGTTTTTAAACACTAAAAGTATTCTGGCCACCTTGATACCGCCGCCGGTACTGCCTGCGCACGAACCGATGCACATAACTATCATCATAATTACTTTACTAAGATCAGGCCACTGATTAAAATCAGTAGTAGAATAACCTGTTGTAGTCATCACAGAGCTGACCTGGAACGCGGCATGTCTGAACGACTCCATACCTGTTCCGAAGAAAGATCTTACATCCAGAGCTATAATAATAATTGAACTGAGCATTATGATAATGTAAGCGCGCAATTCTTCACTCTTAAGAACATCTTTGATTTTTCCACATAATAAAAGAAAATAAAGATTAAAATTAACACCAAACAAAGCCATAAACACAGTGATTACACCCTGCAAGTACGGACTGTATGACGCTATACTGTCATTTCTGATGCCAAAACCACCCGTTCCTGCTGTACCGAAAGTCAGAGTGATACTGTCAAAAAACGGCATACCCCCGACAAGAAGCATTATGATCTCAACAAGTGTCATTGCAAGATATATTCCATAAAGAATTCGTGCCGTAGAAATTGATTTAGGCACCAGCTTACCTACATCAGGACCAGGACTTTCAGCTCTCATAAGGTGAAGGTCACCACCACCACCTGCAAGCGGAAGAACTGCCATAATAAAGACAAGAACACCCATACCGCCTATCCAATGTGTAAAACTGCGCCAGAATAAATTTGCATGGCACAACGCTTCAACGTCCGTAAGAATACTTGCACCTGTTGTCGTAAAGCCCGAAACCGACTCAAACACAGCATCAAGGTAATTGGGTATTTCCCCACTGATAAAGAAAGGCAGTGCTCCAAACAAGCTGACAAGTATCCAACCAAGTGAAACTATTACAAAACCGTCACGAGCATGAATTGTTTTGTTTGCAGGTTTGATTCTGGTAAAAATCAAGCCTACTATCACAAGTGCAAATACAGTTATCAGATAACTTAAAAACTTACCCTCGCGATAATACAAGTCAACTCCGACCGGCAAAAGCATAAGGGCTGCTTCACTGAGCAAAAGCAAACCCAGTATGTATAAAATCATTTTCCTGTTCATATACTATTCCTTAATTATATCGTCAAGGTCTGAAAGACCAGATATAGTTGTAACAATAATCACCGAATCCCCAACTTTAAATGTGTCCTTACCGTGAGGAATAAAAACATTACCTTTTCTGGTAATACAACCAACAATAACATTATTTTTGAAAGTTAACTCCTCAAGAGTTTTACCTAAAAGCAGACTGTCTTCACTAACGTGAAATTCAAGTGCTTCAACTTTATTATCGATTATTTTATAAAGAGTTTCAATATTATTTCCGATATTGTTCTTTCTTGCTCTGACGTGCTGAAGAATCAGATTTGCAGTTATATATTTAGGATAAATTACACTACCGAGATCCAAAGAACGAATAACCTCCTGGAAAGAAATTTTATTAACTTTAGTAATAGTTTTTGTTTCAGGAGTAACACTTTTTGCATAAAGAGAAAGAAGAATATTTTCTTCGTCTATACCAGTAAGGCAACAAACGGCATCAACATCAAGCAAACCTTCTTCAATCAGCAACGAACGATTTGTTCCGTCACCACAAATAACATTCGCATCCGGAAGCATAAAGCTGAGATTTTCTGCAGTCTGCTGATTTTTTTCGATAATTGTAGTGTTAATATTATGACGAATAAGTTCAACAGCAAGATAATGCGCAAGCTTTCCGCCACCTATAAGCATTACGTCTTTAACACCGGTTACAGGAATTCCCACCTCTTTGAAGAAAGGTGAAATCTCCCTTGGTTCAGCAAGAAGAGCAATTGTATCGTTTTCCTGTACAACAGTATCACCGTTCGGAATAATTATCTCATTGCCTCTCTCAATCGCACAGATAAGAGCTTTTGCTCTGACCTTTCCGAAAATATCTTTAATGGCATTACCGCAGAGATTACACTTTGAATTTGCCACGAAACTTACTAAATCAACTTTTCCTTTTGCGAAGATATCAACATTTTTCGCTGAAGGAAAGCGAAGAATACGGAAAATTTCCTCAGCTGCTTCTTTTTCAGGATTCACAGCCATTGTCAATCCAAGGCTATCTTTGATAAGCCTGATATCCTCGTTATACTCAGGATTTCTTACGCGAGCAATGGTACCATTGGCACCCAACTTATTTGCAAGCAAGCAGCAAAGAAGGTTGGTTTCATCGCCACCCGTCAAAGCTATGAGAAGGTCACATTCAGAAATACCGGCCTCTATAAGCACCTTTCTCGATGCTCCATTACCGTGGACACCACGTACATCAAGCTCCTCAATGGTATCAGAAAGAACATTCTCATTTGTATCTATCACTGTAACATCATGCATCTCGGCTGATAACTGTTCTGCAACAGTATAACCAACCTTACCGATACCGACAACAATTATGTTCATTTAAAAGCCGCCTTTCGAGCTATTTGTCTACATTATAGCAAATTTTAAAAATAAATCAAGTATATTAATAAATTATATTGATTATAGACAATCTTCACACTTTGTTTAAAATTTGGTAAAATTTATATGATACATTAACTCTAAACTGTATTTTAAGGTGATAACTAATGCGAACAAAACTCAAAGACAGACTGCTCCCCTCTTATACAAAAGGTGAAGAAATCTTCAATATGGTTTCACACATTGTCGGTGGAGGCCTCGGAATCGCAGCTACAGCACTTTTAGTGGTATTTGCAGCACTCAGAAGCAATGCTTACGGAATTGTCAGTGTAGCTATCTTCGGAGCAACTATGATAATACTTTACACAATGTCAAGCATTTACCACGGTCTTAGACCGAATCTCGCTAAAAAAGTATTTCAGATTATTGATCATTGTGCTATATACCTTTTAATAGCAGGAACATATACACCGTTTTCTTTGTGCACGTTAAGAGAATATAATACAGCCTTGGGATGGACTGTTTTCGGTATTATATGGGGACTTGCCGCTTTGGGAATCACCCTTAACGCTATCGATCTGAAATCATTTAAAGTCATATCAATGGTTTTATATATCGGTATGGGATGGTGTATCGTATTCACAGGAAAAATAATCTTTAATATGCTTGGCACCGGAGGATTCTCATTTCTGCTCGCAGGCGGTATTTCATATACAATAGGAGCTATACTGTATGGTTTCGGAAGAAAAGTTAAATATTTTCATTCTGTTTTCCATCTTTTTGTCGTCACAGGCAGCATTCTTCACTCCCTGTGCATCCTTTTCTTCGTAATCCTTTAAAAATCAACCGTGTTTTACCCATAGGTAAAACACGGTTGATTTTATTTTATCACCTTACACTTAGTTATTCCGTAATACTGAAAACACTTAATTGAACTCTCGTCAATCAATTCTCCTGATACTAAAACAGGCACTGCGGGCGGACAGCTTACATCAGACACAGCAAGTACTCTGCCTGAAGCATTTTCTGCTCTGATTTCTTCATAATCACTAAAATATGCTTCCCGCACACCGATCATTCTCACTGACTCCTTTAACACAGGAGGCAGGCTGGTAATCGGAGTCCTCGCCGGCAAGGATTTCATTACCAAAGGAATTTCATCCAACCTGTTTTCATTTTCAGGTGTAAGCATCATCACAACGAAATCGGGATCAGAGTATTCGCAAATCAAGCCTTTATCTTTCAGCAGTTCTGCAAACTCAACACCGTAATAACCGTATGATTTTGTTTTTATGGTAATCTTTAATTCTTCGCTCTTACAGATTTCATATCCACAAGATCGCAACATCCTTTTAATTTGGTCAACACGGTGTATAAAACACTCCAGTTTCTCAGAATAGCCGTCTGAAATATATTTATTGGCTGCATCAAGCGACTGCAATATCAGATACGACGGGCTTGTTGATCCAAACATTCCTAAAGCATCCTTCGCTCTTTCCGTAAAGATCGGCGGAGCGCCGTCAGAAATGTGAATATATGCTCCACCCGTCAACACAGGAAGTGTTTTATGAGCTGAATCACAACACATATCAGCACCCAAATCTATAGGATGTCTTGACTTTTTCAGAAATTTCATATAAGCACCGTGTGCATTATCAACAAGCAAAAGCACACCGTATCTGTGACATACCTCAGCTATCGAGCTTATGTCGATCTCGTTGCCAAGATAGTCAGGTGTAGTTAAATACACCGCAGTAGGCTTATTCACAAGAGAATTCAACTTTCTTTCAATCTCCTGAGAATTCATAACGCATGAAAGATAAGATGATTCAGACGCAGAATAAAGCCATTCCAATTCAAACCCAAGCAAAGCCGCTGAACTTAAAAAAACTTTATGAGCATTTCTACCTGCAAGGATATATGGTGTTTCACCTTTCTGCTTAGCATACATACAAGTCAGATACAGCATTGCTCTTATTGCAAGAGAAGAACCTTCAGCAGAATAATAAGTTTTGCTTCCGAAAAGATAGCTTGCATTCTCTTCGCTTTTTGCGATGATTCCATCAGCCTCGTACAAACTGTCTGCACCTTGTATCTCTGTTATATCAAAAGCTTCATAACCAAGAAAGCCAACACCTTTATGACCCGGCATATGCAGACGTAAAGAATCAGATTCAGCATAAGCTCTAACAAAATCACATATAGGCGTGTTCATAAATATCAATCCTCAAAAGTTCTGGCTACAGCAACAGCGATCGCACATTCCATTCTCTTTTTGAAAAGCTCACAGCCGTATTTATAAACACCTTTAATCGAGCCTGTTGAATGATATGCATTAGCTGCACAACCACCTGAACAGTAGAGCTTTGCCCAACAATCCTTACACTCGGGGCGTGCATAAACATTGCAGGAAGCAAATTCATCAACAGTTTCGTGATTTGTAACACCCTGCCAGATATCGCCCAGCTTGAATTTTTCTTCTCCGACAAACTGATGACAAGGATACAAGTCACCCCAAGGAGTGACTGCCATATACTCAGTTCCTGATCCGCATCCCGAAATGCGCTTATATATGCAAGGACCACCTGTAAGATCTATCATATAATGGTAGAAAGTAAAAGGCTTGCCTTCTTTATCTCGTTTTCTCATCAATTCTGCAAGCTTCTCATACTGCTCAAGCACAATCGGCAAATCCTCCTGAGTAAGAGCAGAAGGATCATCATCTGCACAAACAACAGGTTCCATGCTAAGCTCAGTAAAACCTAAATCAAGCATCTGCTTAATATCATTGAGAAAATCCGGGTTAGCGTGAGTAAAAGTTCCGCGCATGTAATAATTTTTTCCACCACGAGCTTCAACAAGCTTCTGGAATTTCGGAACAATTGTTTCCCAACTGCCTTTTCCGGTATAATCAACACGGTATCTGTCGTGAATTTCTTTTCTTCCGTCAAGGCTCAAAACAACATTACTCATCTCACGATTAGCAAAATCAATAACGTCATCATCAATCAGCATACCATTAGTGGTAAGCGTAAATCTGAAGTTTTTGTTATGTTCTTTTTCGATACTTCTAGCGTATTCAACCATTTGCTTTACAACATCAAAATTCATCAGAGGTTCTCCGCCAAAGAAGTCAACCTCAAGATTGCGTCTTGAACCTGAATTTTCAACAAGAAAATCCAAAGCTCGCTTACCCACTTCAAGACTCATCATAGCCCTGTCGCCATGATACTTTCCCTGACTCGCAAAACAATAAGAACAATTAAGATTACAGGTATGTGCAATATGTATGCAAAGCGCTTTTATAACACCAGATGTTTTTGCTTTAAGATTACCTGCAACAGGTTCAAATGTATCGGGAGCAAATAGTCTGCCGCTTTCTTTCAATGCAACAACCTGTTCATAGCACTCCACGATATCATCAGCAGTAACATCACTTCTATCTGCATACTTTGCAGAGATTTCTTCTATTATTTTTCCTTTAGAGTTATTTTCAAACAATGCAATAATATCGTAAGCAACTTCATCCACAACATGAACTGAACCTGAGCAGATATCAAGTACGATATTATAGCCTCCGAGCTGATATTGATGTATCATATCGGTTCTCCTTTATTTATAGTATACGTTAAAAATGCCGCCATAAAGGCGGCATTCATCTTTTTTGAAATTACTTGCTGTCCTTCTCTGTGTTTTCGCACTGCTGGTTAGCAATACCGCAGCTTGTCTTACATGCAGACTGGCAAGATGTCTGGCATTCGCCACAACCGCCATTCTTAGCGCTTTCACAAAGATTACGTGTTTCAATAGTCTTGATATGTTCCATGAGAATACCTCCACAAAAATGTTGTACTTATTATATCACTTTTAATTCTTCAAGTCAACAATAACATTCAAAGAATTACAGTAAATCATCAAACAAGCGTATATTTGAAGCTTCAAGTTTGAGTTCACCTGATTGCTCTTTCTTGATAACTTCAACTATTCTGTCATTTATCGGTGTGGGAATACCGCATTTTCTACCCCATTCACACACGACGCCATTGATAGCATCAACCTCACAAGGCTTACCGTTTTTAAGATCCTGAAGCATAGACGGTTCAATAAGACGATGCTTCTTCATTGCTATAGGCACAAGGAACGTCGAAACAGCACGCTTAATAGGGTTTGTATAGTAGAAAAGCTTTGTTATATCTTTACCCTGTACCGGTGCAAAAACAGCTCCTGCAGCGTGGCCGACATCAATACATTCCTTCATACAGCGGACAGCAACTTTTTTTGCGTCTTTGTTTTCAGAAACATCTCCAAAAACTCCACCTACAACAGTGCCGAGTCCTGAGAATGTTGCATTGATAAGAAGTTTTGACCAACGTGCACCAATAAGATTTGTTTCTTCATGTACAGGGCACATAAGTTCAAGTATTTCCTTAACAGTGTTGAACTGTTCATCTGAAATTCCTTCCATTTTACCCATATGGAAAGAAAGGCTTTCGGCATCGCTTGTAAGAGTACACACTCCGGGTTCAGTAAGAGCAGCACCCCATTCAACAGTACATCCCATTGTATGCTCAGCACCTACTATTTCAGCAATGCCCGGTTCAGGAATACCGTTCTGTAAGGTTACGATGACACCGTTTTCGGTAAGATAATCCTTAAGCATTGTTACAACTTCCTTATTAAAAAGCTGTTTAGTCATAAGGAAAATCACATCATATTTCTTACTCATCTGATCAGGAGTAATTGCAACAACAGGTACCGTCATATTAACAGTTCCTTTGATTATTGCACCTTTTTCATTCAGAGCAGAAACGTGAGCTTTATTTCTATTAATAAGATCGATTTTACCACCGTTTTTTGTGATGTATGCTCCCAATACAGTACCCAAAGAACCTGCACCATAGATAGCACAGCTTACATCTTTCATAAACACACAACCCTTCTCATATTTAAATTTAAAATAACATAATAACAGCCAAAAAGCAATATATTAAACCAACTACTTTTATTATTTCGATCAGAATGGTAACTTTTTGCCCTGTTTTTTCCACTCTCTGAATTCTGCAGTTGCACAGAAAATAACATCACCTGCCGAATTTATAGCTGTTTCCAAAGAATCCTGTACAACACCGATAATAAATCCGACTGCTACAACCTGCATTGCAATATCCTGACCTACACCAAGAAGCGAGCAAGCCATCGGTATAAGCAAGAGTGAACCACCTGCTACACCTGAGGCACCGCAAGCGCCCAAAGTTGCTACAAGACTCAAAACAAGAGCAAGAAGAATATTAACATTGACTCCCTGAGAAAATGCAGCAGAAAGCGACATCACAGTAATTGTTATGGCAGCACCATCCATATTTATGGTTGCACCAAGCGGTATCGCGACACTGTAATATTCACGATCAAGACCAAACTTCTCACAAAGCGCCATATTAACCGGAATATTGGCCGCAGAACTTCTTGTGAAGAAAGCTGTCAGACCTGATTCTTTGAAGCACCTCAAAACAAGCGGATAAGGATTCCTTTTCAGTGCAAGTCCAACCAATAACGGATCAACAACAAATGCCACAGCCAGCATACAGCCCACTAGGAGAGCAAGAATCTTTCCGTAATCAGTAAAAATTTCAAGTCCGTATTCTCCGACAGAGCCACAGACAAGACCCATAATACCAAAAGGAGCAAGCTGAATAACCCATGCAACCGTTTTTGAAACAGCATCTGAAATATCTTTAAGAACCGTTTTTGTCTTATCACCTGCTACTGAACGTAACGCAAGACCGATAATAACCGACCAAAGCAATATACCTATATAGTTGCCCTCAATAAGAGCTTTGACAGGATTCATTACCATATTAGACAGAAGGCTTTTAAAAACCTCCGCTAAACCTGTCGGTGCTGTCTGATCAACTGTAGAAGACAATGGAATCGTCACCTTGAAAAGATAGCTGCCTAACACCGCAACTAAAGCTGCCAAAAAGGTACTGGACATATAAAAACCTATTACTGTTCTGAAGCGTTTACCGATGCCTTCACCGGCACCGGACAGTGAAGAAATAACCAACACAAAAACAAGTACAGGAGCAATCGCCTTTAAGGCACCTACAAAAACATCGCCAAAAACGGTAACAAACGATGCTTGTGGTACCCGTAAACCAAGGCAAACGCCTATAATAAGTCCAACAGCTATTCTGAGTATAAGTGGACTTTTAGAATAAAAAGAAAATAATTTACTCATAAATCCTCCAAATCAGTGTTTCTTATCCGGTATGATAAATATAAATACCAGTGAACTGATCAGTAAACAGATCGGATAGAAAAGTTTTGAAATAATATCAAAAGAAGAAAGTTCATAACCAAGGGTGTTAACGACGGAAAGAGCCACCAAAAGCTGGGCTCCGTACGGCAAAAAGCCTTGAGCTATGCAAGAAAATGTGTCAAGAAGCGAAGCTGTTTTTCTTGGTGATATTTCAAAATCCTTTGACATTTCAGTTGCTATCGGGTTAGCCATTACAATGGCAACAGTATTATTTGCGGTAGCAACGTCCATAAGTCCGACAAGCAAGCCAATACCAAACTGTCCGCCCTTTTGTCCCTTAAACACACGGCGTATTCCATTAAGCAGCGCCTCAAATCCACCGTTATATTTAATAAGTGCACACAAAGCAGATACAAGCACTGCCACTATTGATGTTTCAAACATACCTGAAGCGCCTGTTCCCATTCCGGAGATCAACTCAGGAAAATCAACTGCACCTGTAGCCAGCACAATGGCACTACTCGATATTATTCCAATGAGCAGCGTAACAAACACATTTATACCAATAATACCACTGATGAGCACCAACACATACGGAATTATCTGTAACAAATCATAGTCTTTTACTATTTTATCAGGAATATCTGCATTAACTGAAAAAATAAATATTGCAATCAACGTTACAATTGCTGCCGGTACCACAATAGCAAGGTTTGTTCGGAATTTATCTTTCATCTTACATCCTTGTCCGTTGCAAGCCGCAATAGTTGTGTCAGAGATAAATGAAAGATTATCGCCAAACATCGCACCTCCAACAACTGTTGCGACACACAAAGATAGTGAGAAACCCGAGCCTTCGGCAATCGAAACTGCTATTGGAGTTATGAGCGTAATGGTTCCTACCGAAGTACCCATCGCAGTAGAAACAAAACAGCTTATAATAAACAACACTACAACTGACAGTTTTGGTGGTGTTACCGAAAGCATAAAATATGCAACACTTTCAGCAGAGCTGCGTCCTGCTACGCCAACAAAAATACCGGCAAGAAGGAAGATAATGAGCATCGTAATAATATTTTTGTCGCCTACACCTTGTCCCATTATTTCAAACTTTTTATCAAGTTTGATTTCTTTTGTCTGGATTATTGCAACAAACAATGCTACAAGAAAAGCCACAACAACAGGTATGCTATAGAAGCCCATAGGAATTTTCATCACATATTCAAAAATCACACCAAGAGAAAGGTATAATATTATAAAAACACCTATAGGTATCAGCGCCAATGCATTAGATTTTCTCATTAAATTTAACACCTTTCATTATTAATTGTCATATGAGAGTTCCCAGACATTAGCATATGTTGCTAACGGGTCAACGGATAAAATACACATCAAAACAAAACACTCGTACGGGTTTTGCACATACAATGTTCCCATAAAACACTTTTCGAGAATGTCGTTAGTTGACTTCAGAAACTCCGAGTATCTTGTTGTTGCATTTGGGTACTCAGAAAGTTTTTGGGAAAATATAAAGAAATTCAAAGTAATAATATCAAACCTGTTAACCTCTGCAGCACCTGATAAAATTTCACTTATTCTCTGTCTGCTGAATCGTTTCCCTGCAAACTGCTCATTAAGTTTAGATGCTTTTCCCGGAGTAAGATTACCGTGTTTATCCTTAGGAATTGCTGCACAAATAATCTGTTCAATATCACTTTCGCTTATATCGAACCTTGTGTAAACCTTTTTACTTTCGTTAAACTTTTTGAGCCGTTCTATTTTTTCATAATCATACAGACGATCATTACGGCTAAGTTTATCTTTATATTCGGCATAAGCCTGTCTATGTTTCTCTTCCTCGTTAACATTATACCAATCAGCAACGAGTTCACGTGCCTCATCATACATCTTATGGAAATTATATCTCGAGGTAACACTTACACGAGAACGGTTATCAGCTGTCTTAAACTGCAGCAGATAATTAATCAAAGAATTATCATCGTCAAGTGCATACATACTGTCACGAGCTATCACTGTACGTTCACTGTAAGTAAGACCGGCATCGTCTGAATCTGCCTGAGCACGTCTGTAGTCATCCCAGATTTTTTGAAACCTAGAAAAATCATAACCATTCTTATAACAATAACAGCAAACAACTTCAAACGGATTTTTAGGGTTCATCTCATTCTCTCTGAGAGCCTTGGTAAGAAACATGTTTACATCTTCTACAGACAATTTAAGACCGAAACCTAATAAAAATACCACCAGTCTTTTTACAGTGTTTTGTGTTAACCAGTTTTTGGATAAAGCACTTAGTTTTGCTGTCGTCGGCACAAAAGATGCGGGAGTGTTGTTTTCTTCAAATGATTTCTTAATTATCAGCTGATATTCTTTTAAAGTTACATCATTAAACTGAATGTCGAAATCATATTTAAGATACAGATATCTTTTCAGATAATCTCCAAAAGATACAAATTTGAGTTTTTTTTGTAAAGATTCATATATAAGTTCGGCATCCTGTTCGAAAAATACAGTAGCATCGACAGCATCATATAACGATTCCCACGCCGCTTGAGTGTATTCAAAATCCCTCAAACCATTATCAGACATACAAACCTTACCCCTCTGAACCATTTTTCAATATTCTAACACAAAAATATAAAGTAATCAACAAAAAAAGCACAAAGACGAGCTAAGCAATTAATATTCATCAAAGTAGATATACGGTATTGACACAAATGTTTTGATTATATAAAATAAACTTATACTTTGAGCAAAGGAGAAATTCTTTTGAACATTAAAACAATCGGATC
This sequence comes from Acutalibacteraceae bacterium, assembly GCA_036309125.1. Classification (GTDB taxonomy): domain Bacteria; phylum Bacillota; class Clostridia; order Oscillospirales; family Acutalibacteraceae; genus CAG-488. The sequence goes on from JAXJUJ010000069.1 coordinate 12,103, forward strand.
GCCAAAAATCGTTATGACTAACACTGAAAGTGACCATGCATATTTTGCCTGGCCTACCGTCGCTAAGCTTCAGAACGGCAGAATCTGTGTCGGAGCTTCCGGATATCGAATAGAACATATATGCCCGTTCGGCAAGGGTGTTTTAGCTTTCAGTGATGATAATGCAGAAACTTATTCAAATCCGGTACCTGTTTTTGACACAGTCCTTGATGACAGAGATGTCGGTCTGACTGTTTTCGGTGAAAGCGGTCTGATCGCAACCACTTTTAATAACACTCTCGAATTTCAGAGAGAAAACATGCCACAGACGCAGGAATGCTTTGATTATATAAATTCTGTTTCAGCTGAAGACGAGGCAGAAGCGCTGGGTATCAGCTTCAGAATAAGCAATGACTGCGGAGAAACCTTCGGAAAAATCTATAAATCACCTGTTTCTTCACCCCACGGTCCGACTGTACTCAATGACGGCACCGTTCTATGGGTAGGCAGAAGACTTGGTATACATAATCATATTGAAGCTCACGTAATCAATACAGAAACCGGTGAAATGACACTCAGAGGAGAATTGGGTATTTATAAGTACGAAGAATTTAAAGATATCTACTTCTATGAACCTCACGCTTTACAACTTGCAGATGGTAAAATTATCTGTCATCTTCGTGCAGAAAACAAAGATGACACTCTGTTCACTTTATATCAGACAGTGTCACTTGACAACGGTATAACATGGAGCAAGCCTGTTCAGATTGTCAGAGATGACAGTGGTGCACCAGGCCATTTGTTTATGCACTCATCAGGTACATTGATTTCGACATTTTCTCACAGAAGCAAGCCCTACGGAATATGGGCAATTTTCAGCAAAGATAACGGAGAAACATGGAGCGACGAAAGAGTTCTGTTCGTCGGGAAAGACACTGACGATTTAGGCTATCCTTCTACTATCGAACTCGATAACGGAGAAATGCTCACAGTCTTTTATACAAGAGAAAACGATTACGTCCCTGCAGTTATTATGCAACAAAAATGGACATTGGAATAACAAGTAATAGCAAAAAACCATCGTCAAAAGACGATGGTTTTTTATATCTTTCAGAAAAACAACTTAAGCTTATGCTTTATTTGCAGAACCGAAAAGTTCAATCTTCTCTTTTACGCAAGCCTTGATTGCTTCAACGCCATCAGCGAGAAGCTTTCTCGGGTCAAAGCCCTTACCTTCGAGATCCTTACCAGCTTCGATGTACTTTCTTGTAGCCTCCTGGAAAGCAAGCTGACACTCAGTGTTAACGTTGATCTTAGAAACACCGAGAGAAATAGCCTTCTGAATCATATCAGCAGGGATACCTGTACCGCCATGAAGAACGAGAGGCATTGCACCTGTCTTTTCCTGAACTGCTGCAAGAGTTTCGAATGAAAGACCAGCCCAGTTTGCAGGATACTTACCGTGGATGTTACCGATACCTGCTGCAAGCATTGTAACGCCAAGATCAGCGATCATCTTGCACTCGTCGGGATCAGCACATTCGCCTGCACCAACAACACCGTCTTCTTCGCCGCCGATTGAACCAACTTCAGCTTCGATTGAAAGACCCTTTTCTTCGCAGATTGCAACGAGTTCTTTGGTCTTTGCGATGTTTTCATCGATAGGATAGTGTGAACCGTCAAACATGATTGAGCTGAAACCTGCTTCGATACAAGCCTTTGCACCGTCATATGAACCGTGGTCAAGATGAAGAGCAACGGGAACTGTGATTTTAAGGTTTTCAAGCATACCTTCAACCATACCTACAATTGTCTTGTAGCCGCACATATACTTACCTGCACCCTCAGAAACACCAAGGATAACAGGAGAATTCATTTCCTGTGCTGTGAGAAGAATAGCCTTTGTCCACTCAAGGTTATTGATATTGAACTGACCAACTGCATAGTGACCAGCCTTTGCTTTTGTAAGCATTTCTTTTGCATTTACTAATGGCATAATTACACGCTCCTATAAAAAATTACGAGGACATTATATATCATTGACACTTAAATGTCAATGAATTAACAAAATAATCTAATACAGAATTCTTTATCAGGCAAAATTTTCTAATAAAACGCTTTTTAAACGTGTTTTCCTAAACACTAAATACATCAGGCATAGTTCATTTTGATTTTAACAATCTGAAAATTATTAACGACTTGATCACCAGAATCAAAAAAGCAACAACAACTGCATATACTTCTCCGGCTAAAGCTAAAAACACAACCACCAAAACATTCAGAACAACTGACATTATCGTAATAAAATTTTTCAGATTTTCAGTTTTACTTATTAATAACACCAATTTAATTATACCTGTGATTAAAAGCAAAATATATAAAATACAATAAATTCTCAAATTAACGGCAGAAATTTGTGTGTAACCCATTAGACTTACAGAATAAACAAATCCTTCTATCTCATTCGGATATAGTGGCAACACAACCAGTAAAAAAGAAAACAAATCAGCTACACCAGACATTAAATCACACAACTTACTGATATTTTCTTTATTTTCCTTTTCAGCTATAAAAATAAGCTTATCAGCTGATAACAAATCGTCGATTGACACAGAAAAAAATTTTGATATTTCCTTCAAAGACTCAATATTAGGATATCCTCTTCCAGATTCCCATTTTGACACTGCCGTTCGTGACACAAACAAAGCTTCTGCAAGTTCTTCCTGGGTGATACCTTTATTTTTTCGCAGCCTCTGAAGCTTTTCGCTAAAATCCATAACACACCTAAACCTTTTTAATCGTAACTATTGCTTTATAGGATAAAAACAACCCTGTACTTAAAATAACAGAACCGGCAATATCAGTAAACCAATGAACACCCGAAATCAATCGTCCTGCAATCATACAAGTTGAAAACAAAATACTGCCGATACAAATAATTCTTTTAAAAGTCATATTTGTCAACCTTCTTTTGACCTGAAAGTTTACCGTTGGCATAACGCTCAGTACAAGTAATGTGGTCGATGACGGATAAGATACTTCCATAAATCCGTTTATCAAAACAGGTCTGTAATTTATAGGGATCATTTCAAAAATCAGATAACATAATATGACGATAATATAATACCCACCCAAAACTATCAGAGAAAAATCTACTTTAAATAAGCTTTTTCTTTTTATAAACTGAACAAATCCTAAAATCCCAAATAATATACATGCAAAAATCGCTATAAGACCCAACCAATCGGTTATATTATAAAGTGTCATATCAACACCGGTCAATGAATGAAACCACATATTCAGTGTTGCAAATCCAATATTGGTTTCATTCACACCTATAGGCTTTACATCAACTGTTAATACAAGTATTGTCCAAATAACAAAAGCTACAATAAGTATTAATCCTGTACACAATAGTTTAACTGCTTTACTGTTCATAAAAATCCACCTTAATTTTTTTACAACAGTAACAGAAAACATTAAAAAAGTAAAGACAACATCATAAACAAACGTGATACTTTTCGTGTCATCTGAACATCATTCTTGTTATGAGTAAAAATTAAAAGATACCCGAGTGAGTATCTTTCAATTATATGATTATTCCGTATACAAAACAATCGGACCGTACAATCCACCTGCAACTGAATCCTTTGCATAATTTATCTCTGCTTCAAAATAAGGAGATAATTCTTTATCACTCCACTTATCGAAATAGTCTGTATTTAAATACCAATTGGCAGACGTGTTGGTTACTACTATTTCAAGTTTATTCTCTTTCGTGAGCAGATCTCGCGGTACCGTAAATTTGTACGGTGACATCAAAGCTGTTCCTAAAGATTTTCCGTTCAGATATGCTGAAGCTGAAAAACATACTTCTTCAATACGAAGTTCTCCTTCTTTGCCTATCATATTATCCGTCAGCGTAAATGTCGTTTCATAAGTACAGCTACCAGAATAAGCACTACCAATTAAATATGACCAATCCCCGAGTTTTACCGGAGTAGCTGTTTCGTAATGCTTAATCTTGTTAAAGCCGTTTTCGTTGCATACAAGCTCGATCTCCCTGCGCAACTCAAACTCATTTGATAAAACAAGTTTATTTTCAAAACTCTTAGGAGCTTCCACATCGATATTTTCATCAGTCAGAAGTATAACAGCCGTCTCCCCTGTGACAAGTGAAATATTCAGAACACCGTTTTCAAACATTAAACGTTTCAGCTTACCGTTTTCCAAATCAAGCAGATAACCTTTTGATGATGGCAAATGTATATTATAGTTTTTATTATCTTCCGATTCATTGAAAAGAATATAAAGTTCTGCATTTTCCGCTTTTCTGTGCATTGCTCGCAAGCCGATGCCATCGACCTGAATTACAGGCTTACAGTCTGTAATTTCTTTTGTTACTCTTCCACCTTGCCTGACAAATTCATTCAAAACTTTCTGTGTGGATTCGGGAATAAAAGCGTTTTCAGGAATGATAATGTGCTTATATTCTGCTCTGCCGATATGCATACACCCATTGTCAGTTATTACAGCAGTTTGTATAACATCATCATCAACAATATCAAAATCCACTGTTATAGCTTCAAGACTTCTGCCGATATTATCAAATTCTTTTGAAATCAACTCTGCATTCATTCTCCCCTGAAAATCAGCAATAGGATAATAAAGTGCTGTTTCGTATATCCGTTCACCAACAGTAGAAACATATGACAATCTCTCTGCATAACGATTGAACTGACTGAGATAACTGTAATACGGCTGATTCTCCGTAAAAATCGGCAGCTCCTGTGCAAGAAGCTGATCTTTGCGACCAAGCGGAAAATTGAATGGATTAAATATATTTATTCCTCGCACAGCCTGATAACCCACGGTATATCTCATCATATCATAAGTAAGTCCGGGACCGGCCACGCCAAAAACTTCACTCAACGCAAGCTTTGTTCCGTTATGTGCAGCGGCTGAAGAAGCATATCTTGGATAGAATCCGTTATAAGCATTCATATCGTTTATGTTTATTACTTTATCGGACGGATAAAGCTGTCGCCATATTACATCTATACCCGGAATATCAAAGCATCTCAGGGCACGCATCAGATTAAAATTTCCTCCGCCGTTCATACAGCCGTCGGGACTGTGATCCTTATCAAGATGTCCGGTAAAAGCAAAACCGTTTTTATTTGCCCACTTTTTGCAGGGAAGCAAATAATTCTCACAGAACACGCGACTGCACAAATCGTACCAGCGGCGAAGAATATGCACATTTTCTTCAGTCGGTTCCTCATCATTTTCAATAAGCGAACGATACGGTGCTATTGATTCGCCGTACATTTCCTCATAATTATCAGCTAAATCTTTGTTAAACGGATTTAACGGTGCTTTCGGCTCATCAGTAAATACAGCAGTAAAGTTACTTGTAACTGAAGCATATTTTTCGTGAGTAATTTCTATAAAATATTCTGTTGCTTCTTTATTGAGCAAATCAGGATAATTCCCGCCTGAAGAATATTCAGGATGATCTTTAACAACCCTTCCACATGCACTTCCGGACGGCCAACCACCCTCATCATAAATCCAACAGTTCATTCCGAGCGAAGCTGCTTTGTCGATTGCATAAGCGCATAGTTCAAAATATTCATCTGAAAGATATTCAGGAGAAAGATTTGTGGGCATACTGTCGGGACGAAAATCCTTAGGTTCAGGAAGAATATAAAACGCCCGTATACCAAGTCTTTGCATTTCAGCGAGTTGTTCATCTATAATCTCACGGGTGCAGATATCATTCCAGACCCAGATATACATAGGAACATATGAAACATCCGGAGACAAAAAGTTATCAAAATCAAAGCTATCATTGTTTTTCATTATTAACACCTTAAAACTATCACACATTTGTATTATATTTACCGAGCTTTTTCAATTTCTTAACAAAGCACATCAGAACAACAACCATCGCAACATAAAGTATAGCGAGAAGAACAGGATATACTTTTATTCCAAACAGTCCACTGATAAGGCTCACTGCAGGAGGTGCAAGCATTACGCCGATATATGCGAAAGCAATCTCTGATCCCATAATCGACTGTGAAACTTCTCTGCCAAAATTATGTGGAGTAAGATGCATCATATTAGGATAAATGGATCCGTTACCTAAGCCTATAAAGAACAGCCCAACAACGCAAACAATACCGTGAAGCGGCAAGAGCATAATTGCAATAGCAGGAGCAAGAATAATCGTACCTATGCTGACACGTTTCCATGTGCTTATTTTTTCAGCAAGCAAACCGGAAACAAATCGACCTATCGACATGCCAACATAATAAATTGTCAGCGAAAGTGCACCGTACTGATCTGAAAATCCCTTTTCTTCAACAAGGTACGTGCTCCCCCATAC
>JAXJUJ010000070.1:0-12308 GCA_036309125.1 Acutalibacteraceae bacterium
ATAAAAAATTCCTCCTATGGTAGTTTCTTTAATTCTACCATAGGAGGGGCTTTTTTGTCATTGTCCGTTTTTAACGGTCCTGTTCAATTAATCTGTGGTGGATTATCTTTTGATCTGATATTACTTAATCCATTCTCTGACTCTGAGCGGAATACCCATTTCATCAGCAATTTTTTTGCATCGTTCAATCTCTTCTTCAGAAATGACATCGACAACAGTGAATTTTACGCTCGGGATGTATTTCTTGCACTCCTTTGCAAATTCGAGGAGAGCGGGGAAAGCATCTGCACCGAATTTCGAGCGTGAGACACGCTGATAGCTTTCGGCATCGGGAGCGTTGAGGCTTATTGAAATGCTGTCGATAAGCCCTTCAAGAAGGTGAGCTGTAGGCTTACCGTTTACAAGGTCGCTGAGGCCGTTTGAATTAAGACGTATCTTAAGTGAATGCTTTTCTTTAAGATATCTTGCTGCTTCGAGAAGGTTGTCAAGTGCCTGTGTCGGTTCACCGTAACCGCAGAAAACAACCTCACTGTAGGGTGAAAAATCAAAGCTGTCAATTTCTGCCTTGATTTCTTCAATGGTGGGATCTTTCTTTAACCACAATGATTCAGCCGAGCCGAGTCCGTCACCATTTGCTCTGATGCAGAAAACACAGGAGCAAGGACACTTGTTTGTAATATTCATATATGCACTGCCGGCATAAGTGTAAATTATATCTGCCATAATCAAATCCTCCGTATCTGTTATATTTTATCCTTGAATTTGATTTTGTCAAGAGCTAATCCGAGTAAAATAAATACAATTATACTTGCGACTGCCTGTGTGATATTACCGGGAATGCAGTAAAGTGCAGAAATCCACGGGATCGAGGTGAAAAGATTGCTGAGAATCTGACCGAATCCGCTTGAGGTGGAAAGAGCGACAAGCACAACCTCTGCAACATAATATCCAAGGATAGTGATGATTGAAGCCGGGATGAGACCGATGATATTTCTCTTGGAAACAATTTTCTTGCCTTTATTATCAAACCAGAGTGAAATGAGCGCTTTGATTATAAGCGTAGGTATGATATATATTACATATCCGCCGATTGTGTCGGCAAGAGCACCGCCTATTGCGGCACAGCAAAGCGCAAACGGTGTCGGGAGGACACAGGCTGCGATGAAAATCACTGAATCGCCGATATGCACATATCCGTTGTGAGAGGGGATTTTAACGAAAAAAGTCAGAACGGTTATGATTGCAGTGAAAATGGATGCTAATATAATAGTATATAAGAGGTTTTTCTGCTGTGTTCTTTTCATCGTGAATACCTTCTTTTTGGAATACTAACGCACAGTATACACCTTTTGCGGATTTTTTTAAATACGTATTTCAAAATTTATATATTTTTTTTACATCAGTTATTATATGTAAAGAAAATGTATTCTGCTGATGCAAATCACGATGTATTGTTATATTTCACAAAAAACAAGACAGTGTTTTGTATGGTGTGCTTTAATATAAAATCACTGTCTTTTTTTTCGTTCAATTTGCTTAAAAATTTTTGATAAGAAATATTTTTTGACGTAAATTTTTGTTAAAAATCTATTTACAAATTGGTTTTTATTTGCTAATATTAGTATAAGCCAAAGTGTATTAGTGTAGTTATATATTCACTCAGATACACTTCTTGTGAGACTTGGCAAAATAATGGAGGTGTTTTTAGATGAAACAATCTAAAAGACTGTTGTGCGTATTGCTCTCAATGCTCATGATGCTTTCTGTCCTGACAGTTGGTGCAAGTGCGTACAAGACAAACTATGAGAGACCCATGGGTTATGACACTAACAATGGCCCCTACTTCTCTAACGATCAGTGTGCTTCTGCAATGCTTGACTTCCTCGATGACGAAGTTTTTGCAGGTATGAACGTTAACGAAGAGCTTTTGGGTATTGAGATTAAGATTTATTCTCTTGACTCACTCTTTGATTCAGTTAACAACATCACATCAAGTGCACTTTACGGTGTTGCTACAATCCTTAACCTCGGTGATATCGAGGACTGTGACTGGTCAATTCCTAAGAACGAGAACTTCCGTCGTCGTTCAGCAACAATGAGCGACCTTGAGTTCTTCGGCAAGTTCCTTCAGTTCGTTCAGGTTAATGCTGACCCGCTTTATAAGCTCATCGGTAATGACCTTGATCTTGGACTTATCGGTAACTTCGTTAACCTTTCTGAAATGATCCCGATGCTTGATGACCTTCACGGTTTCCTTACATATACTATCTATAATCTTCTTATAGATCCTGAGATGCTTGAGGAAAACTATGACAAGGCTAACTCAAACCTTGACCAGATCATCAACGACTTCCTTGCTAACCGTGCAATCAAGTTCATTTGCGATATGCTTGCTGATTCTGAAACAGGCGAGAATGTTGTTGCAGACTTCCTCGGTCTTGAAACAAATCCGGACGGTACACTCAAGGATATGATGGGTCTTGTTCAGCTTTGTCCGTCACTTACACACGACGAAGTTGATATCACTAAGGCATCAATCTATGATTTCTGCCGTGAGATCTTCCTTGCTCTTATCGATGATATCGTTATTCCTTTTGCAGGTGAGCTCCTTATCGATCTCCTTGAGATCCCTGTTGATGATCCGACAGCAGAGGAAATGTCATATGTTGATATGGTTATCAACCTTTTCGTTACATACGAAACAGTTGGTCTTCCTGAGGATGCATCAGCTGCAGAGATTATGGAAGCTTTCCTTACAATGGTAGGCTGCCCGAATCCTGCTGCTCCGAATAACCTCGACAAGATCAACTACGGTCTTGAGTATGTTCTTAAGGAAGGTATCACAAGCTACGTTTACCTTCAGGATGATGGTGTAGGCGGCAGATACCTTACAATCGCTCCTGACCTTATGGCTCAGCTCGGTGACCTCCTCAAGGGTGTTCTTCCGATTCTTCCGACTCTTCTCTCAGACTTCCCTGTTCTTTCAGAAGAAGATCTTGCAGCAGTTGAGCAGATGAATGACGAGCAGATCTTTGCTTTCGCAATTCAGATGATCCTTGAAGCATTTGTTGACGGTTTCTACTTCCCGCACAACTGTAACACAATCAAGGAACTTGCTACATATACACTTGTTAACCTCGCAGCTGAAGTTATTCCTTCAGTTGACTTCGAGGCAAAGATTGAAAGCGGAGAACTCATTCCTGATTCAATGCAGTGTCTCGACGTTGCAGCAGCAGTTCTCAGATACTACATCGTTGGTCAGATGGGTTATATTCCCGGTGACACAGAGCCGGCATACGAAGCTCTTCTCAACGATCTTACTCCTACATTTGACGAATTGCTCAACGGCGTTTTCGATCAGCTTCTTGGTAAGTTCGCAGTTCTCTTTAACCTCTATCCGACAGAAGCTCACAAGACAGAGGCTAATATGAACAGCCCGTGGTATAAGCTTTACATGACTGTTGGTCAGGTTATTCCTCTTACAAACATCTTCTATGGTGTTGAAGACAGCCAGTACGGTATGGAAAACCTCTTCGTTGACAGCATCATCGGTAATATCCTTAACTTCGACCTCAACGGCCTTCTTGGTATTATCGGTAGAAGAACTGATTCAGAGCTTAACAAGCCTCTCAGCCAGGCTCTTGTTAACCTTATCGCTCGTGTGCTTAACGGTCTCTTCCGTCTTCCTCACGAAAAGGATTCTGTTGGTCAGCTCAATAACAACGAGTTCCAGCTTAACCTCATCGTTCCTTACGCATACACAACTCTCGATGAACTCCTCATCGAAAGAAATACAACAGACACAGGTGCTTCATATCCTGCAAGATATAACAGCAACGCTGCTCTTAACGGCACAGGTCTTCAGAGAACAGCTCGTATGCTTCTCCAGTATATTACAAACATCACAGGTCCCGGCACACTCGCAGGTGAGTCACTTGATCTCCTTGCAACAATGATTGGTATCATTGATCTCGATCAGTTTGCTTACATGAAGATGCACTATGCAGATAACTGCCCTCCGGGTACATCTTACACAATCAAGCAGCTCAGAGAGCTTTACGAGGAACTCAAGATTCCTGACAATGATGGTCTCAAGTATTACGATGAAGAATACGAATACTTCACAGATGTTGACTATGCTCTTTGGGCACACAACGAGTTTGAAGATGCTCTTGACGCAGCAGAAGGTATCCTCAATCAGTATGAAGAGTCAGAAAATAATCCTGATGTAGAGGCTCCGGCACGTGCGGATATCACATATGCATACTATGCACTCTACTACACAAAGCAGGATATCCTTGACTACTATCCGACAACTGCTAACAACTATCAGCTCAACAAGATTTATCAGAATACTCTTGCAGCTAACTATTCTAACAAAGATGCAGACGGCAATCAGGTTTATACTAACCGTTCATGGGCAGAGTATGAACATGCACTTGCTTTCGCAGAAAAGGTTATGAATGAGTATAACCGTTATGCAGCTTCAGGTACACTTGGTGACTACCCGCAGTCAAAGGTCAATATGGCTCGTGCACAGCTTCGTGACGCCGTATCAGGTCTTAAGGCAAATAAGGGTGACGCTGACTATTCAGAGCTTGAGTTCCAGCTTGCTCGTCTTGGTGACCTTGGTGACTCAACACTCTTCACAGAGGAGTCAGTTCAGGCTGTTGTTGATGCTTTCATCGAAGCATTGAGATTCAATGCTGAGATTAAGTGGGATATCGACGGTCAGGTTTATGTTGATAACGTAGCTAATGCACTTCGTGATTCAATCGATAACCTTCAGCCGATCCCTGTTATCGAATTCTATGATCCGAACTCACAGTTCAGTGATAACGAGTTCAAGTACATCTTCGGCTTCGGCGAGGACTTCTACAATGAAGAAGAGAGAATGATGTGGGGCGATGACTTCTACTTCTACTTCTCAATGTACTTCGGTGCTCCGACTGCAGGTGACACAATGCTCATCCAGCCGACAGACGCAGGTTACGGTACAGGTTCTAAGATCCAGATCGCATCTGACCCGGACGGTGACGGTGAATACAGCGTTGATACAGAGTATACAATGATCATGTTCGGCGACATCACAGGCGACAGCTTTGTTGACGGTCAGGACGCAGTTCTTATGAGAGCTTATGCAGCTTCAATGCTCAGCGTTAAGAATTATAACCACTATGTTGGTTACGCAGGCGACATCGACTTCAGCGGTGCAATCGGTGCAGCTGACGCTAAGATGGTTGAAAACGCAGGTCTCTATAAGGAAACAATCAATCAGGCTCCTGAGCAGTACATTGGCAAGACTAAGCCGTTCGAAGAATTGATTCCGGCGGCTATGGCAGCTTCAGAAGCATAATTAAATTATTTCAGGCGGTACGCGAGTACCGCCTGTTTTTTTTGTAGCATCCAAGCTTGTCTGTATAGTACATATTTTGCTTATAAAAGGTGGTTTTTATTGACTTGAGCACTTTATTGTGATAAAATATATTATCTATAATTGTACCGTGGGGTAACTATGTACAAATTTCAGTTTGGTGGTGTTTGATATGAAATCTTGCAAAAAGATTATCAGCTTGCTAATTGCCATAACCCTTATACTCTCGTCGTTACCGTTAAGTCTTGCGACACAGGCGTCAGCGGCAGCAGACCCGAGAGCAGCAGATTCTACGCTGGCTATCAGAAGGCCGGTCGCCTCGGTGTATGTAACAGATGTTACACGTGTTGCATATGCAAAAAATTCTATGAGACAGCCTTCAGGCGGTAACTCTGTTATTGTCAATGCGACACCTTCAGGTATACCTGAGCTTAACGGTAATTTCTCCTCAGTAATTGCTTATGCAGGTGAAACTCCGATGGCAACTCAGATCGCCTTTACCCCGGGCGTTGAGCTTCCCTCAGCTCCGACTATTGCCTGCAGTAACACAACTGTGACTCTCAGCAATTACGCTTACTCAAACGGTACATATATCTGGTCAGTTACAGGCGGTACAGCTACTGCCGGAACTACACTTATTTTCACAATTACTTACACATACACAGATCATAATGCTGTTACAGGTAAGGATTATACACGTACGTACAAATCTTACGGTGTATCATACGTTGAAGCGATTGTAACGCCGGCGGGTGAATACTCAACTAAGAGAACTTACGAAGACTTCTGGCTCGGTCAGAGCACGAAGAACCGTTCGTATGTCGCTTCATATATTCTCGGTGCAAACACTTACGGTACTCTTTATAATAACGGTGCAGGTGAGGGTAGCGTATTCTTCGAAAGCACAAATGCTACTCCCGGTTGGACTACCGATTACGGTATGATGCACAGATCAGACGGACACAGTGCATCACGTGACTATAACATTGCATATCATGCTGACGACAACCGTCCGTTATCATATGTATATTTTGACCGTAGTATTCATTCAACACTTTCAGACCTCAATCTTCGTCTTGTTACGTCAAACCTCGATGAGGCTTCAAGTGGAAGTGAACAAGTAACCGTCTCTGTCAGAAATACATTCATTAATTACGGTATTGTAAACACATATGACGGTGAAAGCGATGACGGTTCACCGACAAACAATACATATGCGGCTAATGAAATCGGACTTGCAACCTACGGTGGTTCAATCAAGGGTGCAGGCGCTTCCTTCAACATGTACTTCACAGGCTCAGAACCAAGTGCTGCAACAGGTACAAATGATTACACTGTTACTGTCAAGTATCAGACGGCAGCAGGTTGGAACGAAGTTTTTATCGGCCATTCTCACTCTTTGAGAATTATAACTGTCGATAAAGGTGCATTGCGTACATTTGTTGAAAGTATTCAGGGCACAGAACCTGACGTTATGACAACAGATGTTCCTGCAGGTGGCTTCAAGGGCTACAATCCTCAGGAATGGTACTATTCAGCAGGTTGGGAAGCATTCCTTAACGCATACCAGTCAGCTATGTCCTGCATCAAAAAGCCGAATGCAACTCAGGACGAAATCAATACAGCATATAATGCACTTAAAACAGCTTATGATGCTCTTGAAATGAGAACAGCGGACTACTCAATAGCGTCAGCTTACTATTCTCAGGCACTTGCAAAGAATCCTGCAAACTACACCCTTTCTTCATGGGCAAAGGTACAGAATATCCTTGATGCTTATGTTTCAAACTACAGCTCAATTTATCAGCCTGCAACCGACAAGGTAGCATCAGATCTCAAAGTTGCTCTTGACTCTCTTGAAGAAGCACAGGCAGATTACACTGAGTTCAACGCTCACCTTGAAACAGTCAATACTTTGATGAGCCGTGCGCTGACAAGTTACGGCAAGACACCTGAGGATACATATAACAACTGGGATAAGCTTGTTGAAACTCTCAGAAAAACAGGTTGTATATACGATGAGCTTGACGGATACATAGTTGCTGAATATCTTCTCGTCAGCGATCAGGCAACTGTTAACGGATATGTTCTTCAGCTTGAAAGAGCAATCAATGCGCTTTCTCTCAAAGCTGCAAACTATGTTGAGGCAACAAAGGCTGAAACAGCATATAAGGCACTCAATCTTTCACAGCTTACAGAGGACTCTGCAGCTGACGTTACAGCAGCCTACAATGCACTTGTTGCGCTTAAGGGCAGAGATATGTCTTATCAGACTCAGATTGATGCCGCAACAGCAACTCTTAACGAGAAGCTTGAAAATCTTCAGTATAAGCCTGCTGATATATCAGCAGCTTTGCAGATGATTGCAACCGCTAATAACATCGACAGAAGTCAGTATGCCGATATGTCAGCTGTTGATCAGGCTGTGGCAAATCTTCAGTCTAAGCTCGATCTTGACATCAGATATCAGAATGACATCAACAGAGCAACAACTCAGCTTCAGACAGCTATCAATAATCTTAATAAGAATGCTGCAGATTACAGTAGTGTTGATGCAGCTCTTGCACGAGTAACCGAAAGAGAAAATCTTATCAGAGACACTTATTCAGAAACTTACGGCTACACAGCTGAAACCTTCTACTCAAACTGGTCGGCTGTAACCAATGCAGTCAACTCAGTTGTATACGGTCTCGATTTCACACAGCAGACAACAGTTAATGCTTATGCAGCTGCAATCAATAATGCTCTCGATTCACTTGTTGAAAACACAGCTGATTATACAGAAGTAAGACGAATCTATGATGAGGCTTATAACCTCGTTACAACAGGTACAGGTCTTTACACAGAGGCAAGCCTTGACAGACTTACACTTGCTTACACTTCAGTTGTTTTCGATAAAACGGTAAGTCAGCAGGCAGAGGTTGACGCTTATGTTGTTTCAATCAGCGAGGCAATGGAAGCACTCGAGTATCTCCCAGCAGATTACACTCAGGTGAATAAGCAGCTCGCACTCGCTCAGGAAAAGATTACTCTCAACAACGAGTTTGAGGCAGCACATAACGGCCATCCGTATTATACTGCTGAAACTCTCGCTGATCTTGAAACAGTTGTAGCATCAGTTGATACAGGTCTTGATATCACAGAACAGAAAACTGTTGATGCTTACGTGACAGCTCTTTCAAATGCAATTGCAGCGCTTAAAATCGGCCCTGCTGACTATACTCAGGTTGAGCTTGCACTTGATAAAGTACCGGCAGACCTCTCAGTTTACACAACACTTTCAGTTGCAACCCTTAACGCAACAATCAAAAACATTAATTACACTTACACAGCTGACAAGCAGGCTACTGTTGACAGATATGTTACTTCAATCAACAATGCTGTCAATAACCTCAAGTTCAAACCTGCAGACTATACTTCAGTTAATGCTGCTGTTCAGGCTGCAGAGACTGAAATTGCGACAGGTCTTTACACAGAGGATAGCGTAGCAGAGCTTCAGGCAGCGTTGGATGCAGTTGAATATAACCTTACTATGGATAAGCAGAGTCAGGTTAACTCTTATGCTGAAAGGATTTATGAAGCAATCGAAAATCTTGACCTCAAAAATCTTGCACTCGAAAGACTTGAAGAGGCTATAAGAATCGCTGATGAGGAAATCGCAAAGGGTATTTACACAGAAGACACTGTCTATGCTCTTAACAGTCCTTTGAATACAGCAAAAACTGAAATCGGCAATGCAAGTCCTAATCTTGCAAATCAGGATTATGTGAATATGCTCGCAACGCTTATCACAGACCTGACAGCGGCGCTTGAAGTTAAACCTGCTGATTATACTGAAGTTGAAAATGCAATCACTGCTGCTAACGAAAAGATCGCTACAGGATGGTATACGGATGATTCAGTAGCTCTTCTTCAGGCTGAAATTGACAAAGTTGTGTACGGTCTTGATATAACTGAGCAGGAACAGGTAATTCTTTTTGCGAACAATATAGTTAATCTTACCAATGAATTGCAGTTAAAATTGGCAGATTACACAGAACTTCAAAAAATTCTGGATTTACTTGACAATTCCGACTCAGAGATTTATACTAATGTATATACAAACTTTAATGAGGTGTTGTCTCTTATAGTGTCTTACAGGGAGGAAACTGTATCTCAGAATATGAATCTGACTGCTGACAAGCAGGCTCAGGTTGATGAGATGACAGCAACTCTTCAGGGATATATCGACTCACTTATCCCGGCTCAGGCCGAAAGATTCGAAATCGTAGGCGGCGCATCAGTAAAGACACAGGGCGGCGTAAACTACATCGTAGGCCTCCAGCCGAGCCTTACAAAGGCAAAGTTCCAGTCAACATATGCAGATTATGAAAACGTAACACTTGAGTACAATATGACAACAGCACGTTATATGGGTACAGGCTCAACAATCACAGTTAAGTCAACAGCAACAGGCGAAGTAATCGCTGAGTACGTAATCGTAATCTACGGTGACGTAGACGGATCAGCAACAATCAACGGCAGAGACGCAGCAGCAGTTTCTAACTCAATCACAGGTGTTGCAGACTCACTTACAGGTGCAGCAAAGCTTGCAGCAAACGTTGAGGGTGCAAGAGCTACAATCAACGCAAAGGATGCATCAGTAATCCGAGCAGTTGCAGGTGGTTCAATGACAATTGATCAGACAACAGGTAAGGGTGTCGAGGTTTAATTTTTTAACGGCTTTAATCCATGCCAATGGATAAAGATATAAAATTTAGGAGGAAATATTATGGCAAAGAAAGTTTTAAGCATCGTTCTTGCTGTAGCAATGCTTCTTGGTACTTTCGCAGTTGCTTCTTTAGCTGGTAACTATTATTCATACACACCTGAAGAAGCTGAAGCAGAAGTAGCAGAAAAGCTTTGGTACGTAGATTACGACGCAGATGTTGATTGGAAAGAAGAAATCGACAGAAGATGGCTTACAGGTTCAAAACTTTATGACGGTTCTGCAGCATCAGTAGCTCCGCAGGAAATCCTTGAGTACAACCTTTTCTTCTGGGCAGATGAAATCATCGCTGAGTACAATGCAGCATCATCAAATGAAGATTATTGGAATCTTTACAACAAGATGGCAACACCCGAAATTCTCTACTTCACATATGATGACGGTGGAGAAATGGTAACAGAGTGTGACATTTTCTACGATTACGCTTATGAGTATCGTGATGAGTCAAAGGCTGTTATGGATATCAACATTGTTGCTGACAAAGAGTATGCTAAGGCAGGCGACATCATCACAGTTGACGTTTATGCTACATCAAACTTCAACATGGGTTGGATTCTTGGCGGTATCTTCTATGATAAGTCAGTTCTTAAGCCCCTTGAGATCATCGCTCCTGAAACAGACACAGGCTGGATCCTCAACCAGGAATCTACACAGCTTGATCTCGCTGTTAAGTATGATGCAGACGGTAACGTAACATTCGACCGTAGAGATGACTACTGGCCTGAGGATATGTACACAGAAGAAAACCTCAACAAGTATGGTGTATCATTCATCTATTCTTACGGTGATGATTCTCTCGGTATCGGTAACTATGTTCACGGCAGAAAGTTCGATAATGAACTTATCTTCACAGCTACATATGAAGTTAAAGAAGGCGTTGCTGACGGTACAGAAATTGAATTCTTCATTCCTGACGATGTAATCGCTAAGTTCCAGGAAGTTGGTTATGCAGAATGGGGCGAGCAGACAGGTGACTTGGGTAGAGATCAGTCAGTTTGGAACCTCTATCGTGTTGACTATCCCGGCACAACAAAGGCTACATATGACTTGGTAGCAGACTTTAACTCATTCTATGATCACACTGTTAAGGCTAACGTTGAAACAGTCACAATCGGTGACGAGCCTGTTGAAGAGCCTGCAGTTAAGGGCGAAATCGTTGACGTTTATCAGAGCGAAGCTTTTGTTGGCGATGTAACAGAAGTTGATGTTGAAGTAACAGGTTCTCCCGAAGCTCTCCACTTCATGGAAGCTGACGGCGGTTACAAGAGAGTTGCTCGTGAAACAGCAACTATCGAAGAATTCAACGGCAACGAATTGTGGACAGTTGATCTCTTCGTAGAAGATGAACTCTTGGAGTACACAGTATATGCTGATTACGGTGAGCTTGGTTCAACAGACGGTAAAGATTTCGTAATCGTAGGTCAGGTTAAAAAGGATCTTACAATCCACTCAATCGAAGTACCTGATATGTACGGCGGAATGGGCGGTATGATCCTTGCTGGTAAGCATGACGTTATCATCAAGACAAGCACAGACGTAGTTAAGATTCAGTTCTATGCAGAAGATGGTACAACATATACATACACTTCATGGTCAGGCGCTGGTAAGATGCCGTATGAAGATATTGATGGTGAGCGCGTATGGACAATCAGCCATTCATTCGGCCCCTTCGGCTACAGCTCACTTGCTATCAGAACTCGTACAGAGACTTCTACATTTGTTACAACAAATACAACTCTTGATGCAACTGTTGTTTACTAATATCGATTATTAAGCATTAGAATTGCATAATATTTTTTCTTGGCCCCGTGGTAAAACACGGGGCTTTGATTCTTTTTTAGGTCATAACGCTTGACTTTTATTTATTTGTATGGTACTATCTAACAAGATATAGTGGTAGTAGTGTAAGTGGTGAAGTTGATTGTTAACATTTAAGATATCTTATTCAACTTCTCATGTTATTGTCACTTATCGAGTTTAAAGAAAACGAGGTGAAAAGGAATGACATACATGAGACCTGAGATGGAGATCGAAAAGTTCGACATCATCGAAGAGATTACTGCTGACGGCGCATCAGCAGCAATCGCTGGTGACAACGGTACAGCTGATTCAGCATCTGTAGTTACAGATGAGAGCATCGGTAGCGATCTTATCATTGGCTAATTA
>JAXJUJ010000071.1:0-2999 GCA_036309125.1 Acutalibacteraceae bacterium
ATATGTGCCATCGGGCAGTCTGCCGTCACGTCGGGCATCAGCACCTTTTTATCGGGATTGAGAATCTTTGCACTCTCACCCATAAATGACACTCCGCAGAAAACAATAATATCTGCTTCAGTCTGCTTTGCAACCTTTGCAAGATAGAATGAATCGCCGGTGAAATCAGCAATTTCCTGAATTTCCTGCGGGGCATAATAATGCGCAAGTATCACTGCATTTTTTGTTTCCTTTAACTTTTTTATCCTGTTTTTCATAGTATCAGTCCTTGCTTTGCATACTTAAAGAAAGTATATCATCCAACTTTACATCTGTCAAGTTATGTGTAAAGTTTATGCTGTCGAAAATCCTTACATAAGAAAAACTCCCTTACGGGAGTTTTATCTATCTTTTCATTTTTAATTTATACAAATCTGACGTCAAACTTTTCTAACCAGTAATTGAACTGAACAAAATACGCTATCGTCTGAGGTGTGGTCATCAGCTGACCGTACCACGGTTGCGCTTTGTCTGTCTGCAGAAGCTTCAGAAGCTCTTCTTTTTTCACAAACTGCAAAAGCGGAGAAGAATCGTCTTTAATTATTTCACTGAGCAAATCCGAAACTGCTTTTCTGTATGCAGGATTATGCGTTTTCGGATACGGACTTTTCTTTCTCCACAAAACTTCATCGGGCAGATAATCCTTCATAGCTGCACGAAGAAGTCCTTTTTCGTAGCCATTATGGTCTTTCATCCCCCACGGAACATTGAAAAGATACTCCACAATTCTGTGATCACAGAAAGGAACTCTGACTTCAAGTGAAGAATACATACTCATTCTGTCCTTACGGTCAAGAAGGGTCTGCATAAACCAGTCTGTATTGAGCTTCATCATCTCTGCCATACGTTTTTCGTCAGAGTCAAGTCCGTCACGCGTTGGTGTATTTCTGACCGTATCACTGTAACGCGAATAGACAAATTCATCTGCATTTATCTGTGCAGCAAACTCATCCTTCAGGAATGAAAACCTGTATGCCGTTGACTGTGCCCACGGGAAGCCCTCAGTCATTCTTATTTCCTTATCCCTGTACCACGGATAACCACCGAAAATCTCATCTGCACACTCGCCTGATAAAGCTACCGTCACATTTTCCCTGATAAACTTACACAGAAGCAGCATTGAAGAATCAACATCAGCCATACCCGGCAGATCACGTGCATCGACAGCATAAAACAAAGCCTTAACGAGCTCATCTGTTCCGATCACCAGTCTGTGATGCTCTGAACCCAGATAATCCTTCATTACCTCAATGAAAGCAGGGTCAGAATTCGGCTGAAATTTACTTCTTATAAAATGCTTGTCATTATCTTCATAATCAACCGAAAATGTGTGTAAAACTTTCCCTGTTTCCTTATAAATACCATTTGCGACGGATGAAATTATACTTGAATCAAGCCCACCTGAAAGGAAGGTACCAAGCGGCACATCAGAAATAAGCTGTCTTCTGATCGAATCTGTCACAAGATATCTTACTGTTTCGACTGTTGTGTCAAAATCATCGGTGTGCTCCTGCGACACTAAGCTCCAGTACTTTTCCGTTTTCAGACCGTTACTGTCAAAGAAGGCTCGATGAGCAGGTTTTATTTCTTCTATCCCTCTGAAAACTCCGCAACCCGGTGTGCGTCCCGGGCCGAGAAGCGTTATTTCAGAAAGTGAATTGATATCAGCTTCTGCATTTATTTCAGGATGTTCGAGAAGAGCTTTGATTTCAGAAGCGAACACAAGACCACTTTGAGTCTTTGAATAAAACAACGGTTTGACTCCCATTCTGTCACGGGCAAGGAAAAGACGCTTTCTGCTGTGCTCCCATACACCGAAAGCAAAAATACCGTTCAGATGATCTACACAATTTTCTTTATATTCACAATAGGCTTTCAGCACAACTTCCGTGTCAGAATGGCTGAAGAAATTATATCCCCTGCTTTCAAGTTTGTTACGTATCTCAAGGGTATTGTACAGTTCACCGTTATAGCAGATAGTAAAGACCTCATCACCAACAGCGTAAGTCATAGGTTGTTTTCCACGCTCAATATCTATAACTGCAAGTCGCCTGTGCATCAGAACTGCATCGGGAGAAAAGTATTCACCGTGCTGGTCGGGGCCTCTTGAAATGAGTTTGTTTTGCATATTGTAAAAATACTCAGTATAATCATTCAGATTACCGCAAAAGGATATCTGACCACAAATTCCGCACATAGTATCACCTCATTGATTTTATTCTGTATTTTTCCCTTGTTGCAAGTCCTCCTCTTATATGTCTTTGCGCTTTGTTTTCATCAAGGACACTTCGCACCTGCCTGAAAAGTATCGGGTCAATTTTTTCAAGCTTATCTGTCACGTCCATATGTACCGTTGATTTTGATATACCGAAAGCCTTTGCCGCTACTCTTACCGTTGTCTGATTTTTCACAATATATTCACCTATTTCAACAGCTCTTGTCTGAGTAATTTCATTCAAAAAAACAACCCTCCCGAAATACATATCATCAAATTGATATGCTCGGAAGGGTTTAAATATGCCCGACAGACAATGAACTGTGCAGGGTTCTTACATCTGCCGCACCGTCGGTGTGCAACGACGGTTGAAGCCTGATGAGGTTGATGCGAACTGCCTCTGCACAGACAATCCGCAAAAATCTTTCCCTCACGACGAATATAGCACAAAGCATTGTATGATTCAACGGCAAATTTTCTCACAGTACGGTTTCAGGGACTGTGAGAGCAAACAGCAAAATATTCCATAAAAGACTATGTAAATTCGGGGTTGTAGATGTCTTTTAAATGTCTTTTGTAGGGTGTGACGCTTTGCGACACACCGTTAGTTTCAGCAAAATTCACGGCACGTCTATAATTAACCTATAAACATTTGCAAAAGCAAATATTTCACTTTGCGATAGCAAAATATCACACGCCGTAAGGCGTATACCACATCTGCGTAGCAGATATATCACTGCAACGC
>JAXJUJ010000072.1:0-5040 GCA_036309125.1 Acutalibacteraceae bacterium
CTCGATCATTGTGCCGACCTCGTACTCGAGTTCTGCGCCGGCAGCTGCGATCTCTGCGTTAGCTGTCTCAACAACAACGGACTTAACATACTTGAGCTCCTTGATTTCGCCAACGAGCGGACTCATGATCTCGGGCTTTACATTCCAATCCGGATGTGCCTTCTTGACGTTGATAGCTGCACGGATAACAGCAGCTGTCTGCATCTTAGCAATTTCAGGATATGTTACTGCAAGACGGCAACCTCTGTGACCCATCATGGGGTTGAACTCGTGAAGTGAAGCGATGATGTTCTTGATTGTCTCAACGCTCTTACCCTGAGCTGCTGCAAGAGCTGCGATGTCAGCTTCTTCTGTCGGAACGAACTCGTGAAGCGGCGGGTCAAGGAAACGGATTGTAACCGGGTTGCCCTCAAGTGCTTCGTAGAGTGCTTCGAAGTCGCCCTGCTGATAAGGAAGAATCTTATCAAGAGCTGCTTCTCTTTCTTCAACTGTGTCAGCACAGATCATTTCACGGAATGCAGCGATTCTGTCTGCCTCGAAGAACATATGCTCTGTACGGCAGAGACCGATACCTTCAGCGCCGAGCTCACGAGCCTTCTTAGCGTCTGCAGGTGTATCAGCGTTTGTACGAACCTTAAGTGTTCTGAACTCATCAGCCCAAGCCATGATTCTGCCGAATTCGCCAGCGATTTCAGCGTCAACTGTCGGGATGATGCCGTCATAGATATTACCTGTTGAACCGTCGATTGAGATATAGTCGCCTTCGTTGTATACCTTACCAGCGAGTTCAAACTTCTTGTTTTCTTCATCCATCTTGATTTCGCCACAGCCTGATACGCAGCATGTACCCATACCACGAGCAACAACAGCAGCGTGAGATGTCATACCACCACGAACTGTGAGGATACCCTGAGCAGCCTTCATACCTGTGATGTCTTCCGGTGAAGTCTCAAGACGAACAAGAACAACCTTCTCGCCCTTCTCGTTCCATTCAACAGCGTCTTCAGCTGTGAATACAACCTTACCGCAAGCAGCACCCGGAGAAGCACCAAGACCCTTACCTGCAGGAGTAGCAGCCTTGAGAGCCTTTGCATCGAACTGCGGGTGGAGGAGTGTATCAAGGTTTCTCGGGTCGATCATTGCAACAGCCTTCTTAGCATCGATCATGCCTTCGTCAACGAGGTCACAAGCGATCTTAAGAGCAGCCTTAGCAGTTCTCTTACCGTTTCTTGTCTGAAGCATATAGAGCTTTTCGTTTTCAACTGTGAACTCCATATCCTGCATATCTCTATAGTGATCTTCAAGGATTCCACAAACCTTTACGAACTCAGCGTAAGCCTCGGGGAACTTGTCAGCCATCTGTGCGATAGGCATCGGAGTACGAACACCAGCAACAACGTCTTCACCCTGAGCGTTTACAAGGAATTCACCCATAAGACCCTTGTCACCTGTAGCGGGGTCACGTGTGAAAGCAACACCTGTACCGCAGTCGTCACCCATGTTACCGAAAGCCATAGCCTGAACGTTAACAGCTGTACCCCATGAGTACGGGATATCGTTGTCACGACGGTAAACGTTAGCACGCGGGTTGTCCCATGAACGGAAAACAGCCTCAACAGCACCCATGAGCTGCTCTCTCGGGTCTGACGGGAAGTCCTTACCGATCTTTGACTTGTACTCAGCCTTGAACTGCTCAGCGAGTTCCTTAAGGTCATCAGCTGTGAGCTCAACGTCCTGAGTAACGCCTCTGTCTTCCTTCATTTCGTCGATAAGCTGCTCGAAGTACTTCTTACCAACTTCCATAACAACGTCAGAATACATCTGAATGAATCTTCTGTAGCAGTCATATGCCCAACGAGCATTGCCTGACTTAGCTGCCATAACTTCAACAACTTCTTCGTTAAGACCGAGGTTGAGGATTGTATCCATCATACCGGGCATTGAAGCACGAGCACCTGAACGAACTGAAACGAGGAGGGGATTCTCCTTGTCACCGAACTTCTTACCTGTGATTTCTTCCATCTTGTCGATGTATTCCATGATCTGAGCCTGGATATCATCGTTGATCTTTCTTCCGTCCTCATAGTACTGAGTACAAGCTTCTGTTGAAACTGTGAAGCCCTGGGGAACAGGAAGGCCGAGACTTGTCATCTCAGCAAGGTTAGCACCCTTACCGCCGAGGAGTTCACGCATTGAAGCGTTACCCTCTTTGAAAAGGTAAACATACTTGTGTGCCATTTTTATACCTCCAAAATAATAATATACTTTTGTGGGTGTCAGCAGGCATAATATCCCACTAACATTCATAAAGTAGTATATCACACACTTACGCAAAATGTCTATACTTTTTTATAGAAATTTGTTTGTTATGAAACAAGATTTTTTTGTATTAACTGACGAAAAAAAGGTTTGTGTCTTTTAACGACCGAAGAAAAATGAAAAAAGGCAGGAGCGAAGATGCTCTTGCCTTTTGATATGCTATCACTGAATTTTCGCAATTCAATTTATTTTCAGCAAACTCTGACGATTCCCATAGGTGTCTGCTCATCTGACTGTCCGAGAGGGTTGTCTTTAAGGATTTTTACGAAGAGATCTCTGTCGATTTTCGGACTTGAAGCACCGAGGATATTTCCGCCGAGATCGTTTATGTCTGTGATAATTACATCACATCCGATAGCGTTGCTTACTTCAGTTGCAACTTCATCCGGATTAAGCGGAGCGAGTGAAACACATTCATTGTACGGAGGAATGGTGCAGTCACACGGACCGTCTATTGCACGTGCCTTTTCACCTGCGATCTTGTAAAACCAACCACGCTGACCTAATACTTTGCCGAAAGCAGAGATACCTGCAGCGAAAAGAATTTTCATTGTGCCGACTTCACGAAGTGCCATTTCCATTGTTTCGGGCATAGCGAGTCCTATTCCGTAAGGTGTTTTTAAAACAAACTTAGAAAGGAAAGTTGCCAATTTTCTCGG
Organism: Acutalibacteraceae bacterium; assembly: GCA_036309125.1. Taxonomy (GTDB): domain Bacteria; phylum Bacillota; class Clostridia; order Oscillospirales; family Acutalibacteraceae; genus CAG-488. Next base: position 2,979 of record JAXJUJ010000072.1, read on the forward strand.
CTTGATTTCAGAAAGGGGGATAGCTCTTCCCTGACAGCAACCGACAATTTTTTCAGTTATAAAAAGAGTATCATTTTCTTTGATCAACGGTTTTGCATACTTTACGGCAACATCTACAATTGAATCTTTATCGGTAATTATATGAGTTTTTATGCACAATCTTTGGTAATTGATACCGTCAACTTCAATTGTTTCGTTTTTTCCTTTGTTTACAATATACTCTTCCATAATATACCTCCTGAACTTTCCCGGAAAGCCTACCATCATTACTTTGCACACAGACGGTAAGTTTCGTAATTCCTTGCATTCAGTTTTTATATGAATGCACGATGATACTAACACAAAGCTGAATTTGTGTCAAGAAAATTGCAATCATTTGAAGAGAAAAAGGTAAGAGATCCGGATCTCTTACCTTTTATTTCTATGGTGTTTTGATATTACTCCAGTTGGAAACGTCACATTGACCAACATCAATCTCGCTAAGTTCATATTGATATAAAACGTACTCCGTTGAGACAACTGTTCCGTCAGACTTAAGACCGACGGTATATCCGTCTCCGGCGGAAATCGCAACTATATCAGTCCAATCGGAGACATTGGTTTCACCGTGAATGGAATTATAGCTAACTGCAACGACAGTACCATCCGCTTTTAATCCTACAGAATGGTCTTCGCCTACCGAAATATCTACTATATTGACCCAATCTTGTATTTTATCATCCTCATATAAGGTCGAAAGAATGGTGCCGTCAGATTTGATACCCATAAGACAGTTGTCATTAACTGAAATTTTAATAATATTTGACCAAGTAGTTATTTGTTCTTTATTCTTATCTGAAAAATCACCAGCAATGACAACTGTCCCGTCAGACCTCAATCCTGCCGTTCTATGACCTTGTGCTGAAATTGAGATGATGTTCTGCCATTCTGAAACATTGAGCTGACCGTGATGATTTCGACCTACAGCAACAACAGTTCCATCTGACTTGAGACCTACTGTATGGAAAGAACCGGCTGCAATTTCAACGATATCTGTCCAGTCACTTGTAACACATTTCAGAAAATCATTACTACCTACGGCAACAACTGTACCATCCGATTTGAGACCGACAGTGTGCTCGTATGCGGCTGCAACAGAAACAATATCTGTCCATTCAGAAACGTTACATTGTCCGTCTGAGTTATTTCCGGTTGCTATAACGGTGCCGTCTTTTTTTAGCGCTACAGTATGCTGTGTACCGGCAGAAATATAAACGGGATCTATAAATGTAAGTGAATCGTTTTCTTCGGCAATCATCGCATCATTGTTATTATTGTTGTCATTATGGTTTGCTGTGTGACCGCCTGATATAACGATAGCTATTATTACTATAGCAAGTATGACAGTTGCTATGATGATAGAAGCGATTATAATTTTTGTTTTTGAAATACTCTTGTTGTTATTGGCGGGCGAGGTTGGATGTGGAGTTTGAACTTGTGTGGTGTTTACACTTTCGAGATGTGAACCACATTTACTGCAGATTTGAGCATTGTCATTATATTGCAATCTGCATCTTCTGCAAATCTTTGCCATTTTTATCACTTTCCTTACAAATTGTATAATTGAAGATTTTTACAGAATCAGGATGTATTTTAACTTCTGGAATAATCTTCACACTTTTGCACTTGTATAAGTGCAAACTTAGTTTAACATAAAGATAGAATTATGTCAATAATAACTGCACCTAAACAGGTGCGGTGTGAGGTGGCATAATGAACATTGATTTTGAAAAGAATTTTGGAAATAATCTAAGAAAAATACGCGAAAGTAAAAAGATGACTCAGGAGGTTGTTGCTGCTAAAATGCAGCTCAGGGGATGCGACATTACAAGAAGTGCGGTCGCTAAAATAGAAGTGGGTCAAAGGCATATATATCCTGATGAAATTTTGATTTTAAAAGAAATTTTTGATGTGAGTTTTGATGAAATGTTTTACAAATAAAACAAAGGGAAGGATTCGTTTTTGAACCCTTCCCTTATGCATTTATGAAAGCTTATAAAATGTAAGATTGGAACTCTTACGA
>JAXJUJ010000073.1:0-9405 GCA_036309125.1 Acutalibacteraceae bacterium
GAACCTTGCAGCGAAGGAGTACGGGCGTGTAAAGAGGATACTGAAAAACCTTGCTGTCATTACTCTGTCCGTAGCGTTATTTTTCTCTGTTCTGACGATACTTTTCCCGAATCAGATTTTCGGAATTTTCACAGATGATGCAGATGTTCTTTCTCTTGCGGGCAGATTTGTACCTATTGCAGTTCTGCTTTTCTTCGGCAGTGCAATGAGGGCGATAATGAATGCGCTTCTCAACGGAAGTGGTAACTACAGAATAAACTTTGTGACGGCTATTCTGGACGGAATAGTGATGAGAATAGGTCTTGCGGTTTTGTTTGGTCTTGTTCTTGATATGAAACATTACGGGTTCTGGTTAGGCGATGCTCTGGCAGGCTTTACACCTTTTATGATAGGAATCGTTTACTACGCTACAGGAAGATGGAAAAAAGACACGCAGACCTGAATCTGAGCCGTATTGACAAATTTTATTTACTGTTATATAATCTTTAGGTTGAAAAAATTTTTTGAAAATGGTGATAATATGTCAGGACATTCAAAATGGAGTACCATTAAGCGTAAAAAGGAAAAAACAGATGGTGCGAGAGCAAAGATCTTTACAAAAATCGGTCGTGAAATTGCAGTTGCAGTTAAAAACGGTGGCCCCGACCCTTCAGTAAACACAAAGCTCAAGGATGTAATCGCAAAGGCAAAGTCAAACAATGTGCCTAACGATAACATTGAGCGTATCATTAAAAAGGCTGCAGGTGAAGGTAACTCTGACAACTACGAAGAGATCATGTACGAGGGTTACGGTCCTTCAGGTATTGCTGTTATTGTTGAAACACTTACTGATAACCGTAATCGTACAGCAGGTGATGTTCGTCATTATTTCGATAAGTTCGGCGGCAATATGGGTCAGAGCGGTTGCGTATCATTTATGTTCACACGTTGTGGCATCATAATGATCGAGGCTGAGGATGTTGACGAAGAGAAGCTTATGGAGGATGCACTTGAGTCAGGTGCTACCGACTTCATCACAGATGAAGAGGGCGTATTTGAAATCCGTACTGAGCCTAATGACCTTGGTGCAGTTCGTGATGAGCTTGAAGCAAAGGGATATTCATTCCTTTCAGCTGAGGTTGAGTATGTACCAAGCACATACACAAAGCTCACAAGCGAAGAGGATATTACCAATATGACCAAAATGCTTGATATGTTTGATGACAACGATGATGTTCAGAACGTATGGCATAACTGGGAAATGGAAGACTGAAAATAATATTAACGGCATTGAGCAGGTTTTCTGTTTGATGCCGTTTTTGCTTTATTGACACCAAAATTATGCTGTGGTATAATCTTAAAAAGAATAATAATTCTTTAATAATTCAGCTGAGGTGAGGTAAATGTTTAATAATTTTCTTGTTGAAGTTCTGAAGCTTGCCCCGAGACAAATGTGGGGTGTGGAACAGCTTGGGGTATATTTCGCAAATATGTTTTCAGGTTTTTCCATTAAGCAGTTTTTTGCGTCAATTTTAGCGATTCTGGAGCTGTTCGGGCTTGTTGTTTTTGATACGCCCACAACTCCACGCGGTGAAGCTCTTGATCTTACAGGTTACAGTCTTGTTTTCGAAGACGAATTTGAAGGAAACGAGCTTGATACCGATGTCTGGAATTACAGAGGCAGCGGAGCGAGAAGAGGCGGATTTAATGCTGAATCTCAGGTTAAGGTTGAAGACGGTAATATGATCATTACAGGTGAGTACCTTGAAGACGGCATGTACGGTGAAGGCTGGTATGCAGGTATGGTCAATCTCAAGGAACGCTACTGTAAAGGCTATTTTGAAATCCGTTGCATAGTCAATGCAGGTTCAGGCTTCTGGTCTGCGTTCTGGATTCAGGCTGATCATCCCTACGAAGCAGAATATTCAAAGGGTGGCGTAGGTGGCTGTGAAATTGACATTTTTGAGTCTATGAGCTGGGATAATACCATAGGCAGAAATTCTGTTGCTCAGACAATTCACTGCGCAGGTGTTGACGGTGTTCAGGAAGGCTATCAGTCAAATATGCTTGGCGATTTCTACGGTAATGATATTTACAATCAGTACAACACATATGGTCTCGAGTGGACAGATGATGAATATATTTTCTACATCAACGGTGTTGAAACACGTCGTTCATCATTCGGCAATGGCGTTTCCGAAGTACTTGAGGAAGTTATAGTATCACTTGAAATTCCTGCAGAGGAAAAGCTTGAGGGACTCGATAAGGAAAACTATAAAACAGAGTACATAGTCGACTATGTGAAAATTTATCAGAAATAATAAAAGGGCCGCGACAGGTGAATTACTCCTGTTGCGGCTTGCTCTATTTATTATGTCAAAAAAAGGCAGGTTTATTTATCTATTTTTAGCATTGTCTTTGACCGAAGATTCGTGGTAAAATAATATAAATTAATATGTGGATTTTTATCGCATACAATCAGAAAATATTTCAGGAGATGATTAAATGGGAAGAAGTGTCACTTCGGCTAGAAATTATATCCGTCCGTTCGGATGGCAGGATAAGCTCGGCTACGCAATGGGTGATATGGGCTGTAACTTTTCGTTTCAGCTGGTATCAACATTTATGCAGCTTTTCTACCTGCAGTATATCGGAATTGAATCAGGACATTACGGCACAATCATACTTATCTCGAAAGCTTTTGATGCTGTAAATGATATCGTAATCGGAAACCTCGTTGATACAAAGAAAATCGGCAGAAAGAGCAAGTATATGCCGTGGATTATCATTGGCGCTATAACACTTGTAATTTTCAGTGTAATGCTTTTTGCTCCTGTTAAGGATTTGAAGTATCCGATTAAATATGCGTGGTGTCTTATTTCTTACTGCCTCTGGTCTATCGCATACACTATGATCAACGTTCCTTACGGCTCACTTCATTCAGTTATTACGGACGATCCTCAGCAGAGAGTTACACTTTCAACATTCAGAAGCATAGGTGCTGCTCTTCCTGCAATTCTTGTTATGGTTGTCCTTCCGAATATCGTATACAAAAAAGTAACCAATGCAAATAATGAAGTTGTTGAAGTGCTCAAGGGTGAAACCTTACTACCTGTTGCACTTGTCTTTTCTGTTATCGCTTTCTTTGTTCTCTGGGGTACAACTAAGCTTGTAAAGGAACGTGTAAAGCGCACAAATACTGAAAATGCTCCGGGCTTCAAGGCTATGCTTTCATCAGCCAAGTCCTACTTTACAAACCGTGCGATGATAGGCGCTACTATCGCAACTGTTGCTTCAGTAGGTCTTATCAACTCGACAATGTCACTTAATAATATGGTCTTCCAGTATTTCTTTAACGATGCAGGCAAGACAGGTGTAGCTATGATAGGAAGCTATGCACCGATGATAGTTTTTATGGCAATAATCGGAAAGCTTACCAAAAAGCACGGTAAGAAAAATGTGCTTGTAGCAATGATGTTTGTAGGTGCGGTTTCAGGCGTGATTTCGCTTTTTGCACCGATAACACCTGATACAAAAGGTATGATTGTTTATATTATCTGCCTTATGGGACTTAATGTCGGTAATGCTGTTTTCCAGATTTCTGTATGGGCAATTGTTGCTGACTGTATCGAAGTCAGTGCAAGAAAGACAGGTAAGAGCGAAGAAGGTTCACTTTACGCGATTTATTCATTCTTCCGTAAGCTTGCACAGGGTATCGGTCAGGCGGTTGTTTCCTGGGGCCTTGTTGCTATCAATTTCAAAGAAGGCGAGAATGCTGTTCAGGAGGCAGGCTTCGGTGATAAGGTAAAAACACTTTATATCATTCTTCTTATGACTGCTTCAGTAATAGCGTTCCTTTCAATGAAGTTTATCTATAATATCGGTAAGAAGGAAGAGATGGAGTTTGCAAAAGTTGAAAAATAAAATTAAAAAAGCAGTTTCATTTATATTGGTTTTCGTGTTAGCTTTCAGCTGTGTTCCGTTTTGTACAGTGTATGCATCACAGATGCCTGAGCTTTCAGAATACGGCTTCATTGAAAATAACGGAGTTAAAATTGAATACGGTATTTACGGAGATATGAATGCTGAACCTCTGCTTCTCTTACCGCCGAACGGAGGCGATATGCACTGTTTTGACGGTAGCATTCTTCCTGAAATGTCAAAGCATTTTAAGGTTATTACGGTTTCACCTCGTTATACAGGTAACTCTGATATGGGCAATGACGGTCTCACATTTGAAATTATGAGTGATGATCTTATAGTGCTGCTTGATACTCTGGGAGTTGAAAAAACAAAAATTTTCGGATTCAGCGACGGTGGAAATCTCGGTATGGTATTTACAGTTGCACACCCTGAGAGAGTAGAGTCACTTGTCATTATGGGTTCAAACATTAACCCTCTCGGCACAAAGGTCTTTGATCAGATAGGTATAATCTGGAAGTATCTCGGACTTGCTATCAAAGCCGGCTTTACAGGAGCTGCAGAGGATATCCGTCGCAGAGATATTCAGGGACTTATGGTTTATCAGCCGAATCTCACCTTTGAGGATTTACAGACTATCAAAGTTCCTGTTCTCAATATCTATGGCGAACACGATATGATCAAGCGTATACATTCAAAGCGTATCACAAAAAATATCCCTGATGCACAGGAAATTATGATCGTAGGCGGTGGCCACGGTTCATGCTTTGACTACACGGATACGATAATTAATCCCGCACTCCTTGATTTTTACGGAGTATCTTAATAAATTCTGACTGCCACGGAATTTTCCGTGGCAGTTATTTTATAAGAAAGAAGATATAATGTTATAATCAGTGATGGTGGTGCTGATGTCCGCAATGACTTGCTTTGAATTCAGTATGACAATGCTTATCGTTGCATTCTTCGTTTTCGCTCTCGATTTCAAGTGTCGCGTGACAGATCCCGTGCTCGTTAAGCTCCTCACGGACGAGTTTTTTTATGGTAACGGAATCCTTATCTGTAACGATATGCATTGTTGCGCTGTTGTTGAAGCCGTCAAGGCTTCGTATGTGTATATGATGCACGTCAGAAATGCCGTCGATTTTCAGAATATGCTCCCTGATTTCCTCAAGGCTTATTCCGCAGGGCGTTTTTTCGAGAAACAGATCAAGTATGGTTTTGAGGTTTTTAAAAACGCTTATCAGGATGAAAATTGCAACTGCAACGGACATAATAGGATCGATGAAAACAAAATCAGTAAATCTCATTACAACTGAACCGATAAGAACAACTATCCAACCGAGTACATCCTCAAGCATATGCAGATTCACAGCTTTCTGATTGAGTGAATCTCCGTCACGAGTGAAAAAAGCTGCGAGAGAGTTTACGATGATTCCTACAACCGAGAAGATAATCATTCCGTCGTAATTTATCTCGACAGGGTTTACAAGTCTTTTTACTGCGTTATATATAACTGCACACGAGCCTGAAAGGAGAATGAGTGTAGTTATAAGACTGCCGACAACAGAAAATCTTGTATATCCGTAGCTGTATTTTTCGTCAGGCCCCTTTTTACTTTTCTTTTCTAAAAAGTATGATATTCCTATGCTTGCGGCATCGCCGATGTCATGTATAGCATCAGAAATAATGGCGATACTGCCCGTGAAAAAGCCTCCTGCAAATTCGAACACGGAAAAAGCAAGGTTTAAAATGAATGCGGTCAGAATGTTTTTCTCAGTTTTCATAATTATCTCCCCGTTGACAAAATTTATCACATAATATATTATATTCAATACTGAACAAAGTGTTCTGTTACTATTATAATGCTTATATCTGAATAGTCGATATTCAGATTCTTCAGACTGTTCGATAGTGAACATTTTTGAAATTTTGTACGGAGGTTTTATGGACAGACGTCAAAGAAAAACAAGGGAAGCAATCTTCAATGCTTTTATTGAAATATTATCAAAAAAAGATTTCAACAACATAACAGTAGGGGAGATAATCGAAAAAGCAGATATAGGACGTGCGACCTTTTATTCACACTTCGAAACCAAGGATTTTCTTTTAAAAGAGCTTTGTGAGGAGCTTTTCTGTCATCTTTTTGATTCTTTGGATAAATCTGATGACCACAGACATATCTTTGACTGTGAAGCTCCTGATTCAATATTCCTTCATCTGTTTCAGCACTTTGAGAAAAATGACAATAACATTCTTGCGCTGATTTCAGGACAGAACAACGATCTTTTTCTCCGTTATTTCAAAGAAAATCTGCAGAAGCTGATTGAAAGTCAGATTTCTGTCTTTGATTTTCAGAAGAATAAAAATTTGCCCGAAAGCTTCAGGATAAATCATATCTCATCAGTTTTCGTTGAAACCGTACGCTGGTGGGTGGGTAACGGAATGCAGGAAAATTCCGAAACGATAACCGAATATTTCTTCTTGTCGCTGTAAAAAACACCTTAGTTAACGTTTTGTTAACTAAGGTGTTCAGCGTTATCTTGCATTTGCTGTTTCGATCATTGAAAAGTAGAAATCCTCAAATGAGGTAGGGTAGTCCTTTGTGCCGCAGAAGTCGAAATGGTCAGTTCCTACAAGAGTGTTCATATAGTACCATCTGCCGGGTTCAATTGCATCGCCTGATGCGACAGCTCCTGAGTAACTGAGTGCCGTAGCCTCGTCGCAGAGGGGGTATCTTGCAGATTTGAGAGGAACAATACCGTCGTTTACAGCCCAGTCGCCTTCGATTGTCACACCGTCGTAGGTTTTACCCTCCGAAAGTCTGAGCATTCCTGATGAGATATAGAAAATCGGTGTAACCGTACTGTATATCAGCTGTTTGCCGGTACAGTCAGTTTTGGTTGCTGCTGTTGAATATGAATAGTAGTAGGTATTTTCGCAGAGCTTTATTTTTTCATTCAGCTCAGCTGCACCTCGTAATGTCATATCATAGTAACAGTTGTCTCCTGACTGATAATAATTCCATATGTTGTCAAAACTGAACTTTGCACGCTTTTCTCCCTGTTTGGGGGTCAGACCGAAGTGTCCCATCTGCAGAGAGAAAACGAGAAAATCGTTACCGAGGAAAGTACCGATAAGATTGTAAAGCATTACAATAACATAGTAAGGTCCCGTCAGGTCGTACAGCATATTTGAAACCTGAGTGCCGTTGTGAGGCGCTGAAAGAGTTATACACGAATGGATGCAACCATCATGACCACCTTTGAAAAGTTCGCTTGTAGCGTCTCCTGTGGCTTTGATTTCATCTTCGCTGCCGAATGCGAGAAGAGAGGTGAGCAGACGTACGGTCGCGCCGCCGAAGGAATGACCGACAAGATTGAGCTTGTCTTCAAGATTCCAGCTTTCTCCCATAACAGGCTCATAAGTAAAGCCGAATCTGTCGTGACCGTGAGCTTTTGAGTGTGTTTCACCGTAGTCGACTGTTGTACCCGTAAGCTGAGCGAAAAGCTCACAGACTCTGTCCCAAGCGCTGTTGAGAGGACCTACTGCAGGAGCATAAGCTTCTATACCTTGCTCGTTGAGCATAGTGATGAGGTCTGTGTCAGATAACCAGAGTCCGCCACCCCAATACGGTGAAAGAGAATAAAAATCATTTGTAGGTGCCCAACCGCCCATTCCGTGAACGAATATGTAAGGATAGTCAGTTGCAAAGCCTTCCTTTTCGACAATACGGTCGGTTTCGCTTTTAGCTGAAGCTGGTAGTGCAAATACTGAAATACACATAGCGACAGCCAATATAACAGAGATAAACTTTTTCATACGTTTTCCTCCTTGTCAGAGATGTTCGTTTCTTTTATATTAACGTGAAATTGTGTTTTTGTCAACTTAAGTGAAATGTATAAAGGCACGGTCATTGACCGTGCCTTTCAGAAATTATGATCAGATAAATTTGAAAACAGTATCAACTACTGTCTGCAGAGCCTTCATTGTGTAGATCACTGCTATTTCAGAGTAACCGTCAGTACCGAAGTTTTCATAGAGCCACGGACTGATATGAGTGAAGATTTCGAGTGAAACACCACCGTCTGCAGGAGCTTCCATAACGCCTGCTTTGATAAGACAGGCTGTAACTCGTGCTTCTGAAGCTTCGACTTCACCGGGTATACCGATTGTGTTATCGATTACCTTTTCAGCCTCAGCGATAGCTGCATTAAGCTCAGCAATGTCCTCAGCAGAAAGTGCAGATGTATCAATAGCCTTTGCTTCTTCAACGAGCAGAACGAGCTTCTCAGAGCCTCTTGCTATATTGAACTGCGGGAATCTCGGGTCAGAGTAAACATCCTTGATATTGTCGCATTCAATAAGGTTGAGGGCGAGCTTAAGGATTACGTCGTTTCTGGCTGTGAGGTCATGACGCTGTTCGTCGAAGTAGAATGTAGTGTCAGGGAGAAGTCCTGCTGATGCATCAACAACTCTGTCAGGTGAGATGTGATTATGAGTAGGATCGGAACAGTGTGTGTTCTGCTGAACATAATCGTCAGGAAGAGTTTCGCCGACGTTTGCAAAGTGAGCGCCCATTGAAGTTGAGTCTGTCTGGATGATAAAGTCAGCGTTCTGTGAATTCCAGGTTTCACCTACATTGATCATTGCGACATCATACTCAACGAAGCAGAATACCTGCACACCGTTATCTACGAGATTCTGAATGTTTTTATGTGCATTGAGCTGAGCCTGATAGTATTTATCTGTCTGAGCTTTGATGTTTGCCGTTTCGGGAGTAGAAAGATATTTTTCAGCAGCAGTGGGGTAGTCGCCTGACGGACAGAGTGCCCACATACCTGTACTCTTTACCATAACGTCGCCGACCAATGCATTGACAGCTGATTCAAGAACCGCCATCAGAACTTCGTCAGGAAGAATACGGAAGAGAACTTCGATGAGAGCTGCTGTCGGCTTGTCGATAAGTCCGAGCTCACCGAGGAATCCGTTATAAACGTATTCCTTGTTAAGGAAAGAAATTCTGCCGTTGAAAACGTCACCGATGATTGTTGAACCGTCGAGTGCAGGAACAACGAAAATGATTTTGTGAAGATCGTCCTGAACCTCAGGCTTGTACTCAAGCATAGCGCTTGTGAGTGAAGCACCCTGGCTCAGGGGGACGAGAGTAACTTTATCGTGACCGGTCTGTTCCTTGACCATCTGTATGTAATCGTAAAGCTCATTTACAATGTCGATGTGGTTGCCGAATGAACTGTATGAAAAATAGTACATATGGTCAAAGGGCTGTTCTGTTTCGTAAAGATCGAAAGGAACGTGTCTGAAAATAGTTGCCTGCTGTTCCTCAGTGCATTCCGATACGGGGCAGAGGTATTTTTCAACGTGAATGTTGTCGCTCGGCTGTGCATATTCGTCGCAGGTATTGATGCCGAAGCATGAGTTGATTACGTCGCCTGCAGCATCAGAAAGTCCTATATCTCTCTGGAAAACGAGAGAGAACAATGC
>JAXJUJ010000074.1:0-5421 GCA_036309125.1 Acutalibacteraceae bacterium
ACGTGAGCGGCTGCTTGTGATAGTAATGCGTTGTCAAACTTCTATGCCCCTTTCAGGGGCTTTGCCTGTAGGTGCCCCTTATAGGGGCTGTGCAAACCACTAGTTTACTAGTGGTTATGATTTGTAAAAGCTATCAGAGAATCTTTCCTACAAGGAAAATGATTACGTTTACTACGTTATTGAGAAGATATCTGATACCTGACCAGATGTACGGTGATTCAAATTCCCATTCGTCGGGGCTTTCGAGGAAGCTTCCGAGTGAGCCGTCATATTCATAAGGCTCAAGGAAGGCTTTAGTGTTCATCTTCATAATGCAGAGGTTTTTACATGCCTGACGTAAAGCATTACCGAAGCCTATCGGGTCTCTGTTGTATGCTGATTTGACAGCAGCGACGTGTGAAACGACATTTACAGCCCAGATACCTGTGAGAATGGTATCGTTACCGTTATATACTGCAAGTACGGGACTCATATAACCTGAGCCTGTGAAGTTCCATGAATAGTCAGAAACCACAAAACCTTCAAATCCCCATTCTCCGCGGAGAACGTCATTGAGAAGTGCCGAACTTGCACCGCACCAGTTAAGACCTATACGGTTGAAAGCAGACATTACACCCTTACAGTCTGATTCCTTGACAGGGATTTCAAATGCCTTGAGATAGATTTCTCTCATCGTCTGCTCATCTGCCCATGTGAATACACCTTCACGGTGTGATTCCTGATCGTTCATAACAAAGTGCTTGATTGTAACAACGAGATTCTGAGAGCTGCAGCCGCGGATAACTGCTGCTGCCATCTTACCTGAAAGAAGGGGATCTTCTGAATAATATTCAAAGTTTCTGCCGCCGCGTGGATTACGGTGAATGTTAGCACCCGGTGCATACCACACGTCAGTACCCATATCCTTTGCTTCTTTACCTACGCCGATACCGAATGTTTCGGCAAGCTCAACGTTCCAGGTGCAGGCGAGGGCAGTAGCACACGGATAAGCAGTACCACTGTCGTCATAAACAAGACCGTTCTGTCCCTTGATGCTGGACGGGCCATCGTTGTCCCACGTGTGAGGAATACCAAGGCGTTCAACACCTCTTGTGTTGTAGCCACCGTCGATAACCATATAAGTCATCTCATCAAGTGTGAGCTGGTCAAGGAATGGATCCCAGAGGCTTTCGTCTTCGTAAACGTCCTGAAGTGTTATAACCTCATCGTGTTCAACGCCTATAGCTGGTGCTTCACCCTCAGTCTGAGGCTCGGGAAGCTGATCAACGTTCTTAACTTCCTTTGTAGCTTCAAGCTCTCTGAATACAGGGAAGTTATCTGTGCCTTCTGCACGTGAAAGAACGGAGAAACCGTTATAAACATCATCGAATCTGTTTACGATTTCTGTTCCTGTCACATCATCGTATTTCATGATTTTGTCAGCATTTACGACGTAGTCAAAACTGTCAATATGTTCACGGACATTTTCACCGAGTATGATTTTGTATGTTCCTTTTTCGAGCATCCATGCCTGTGTGTTCTTGTGGTCATAGGATGCCATATCATCAGCTTCGAAAGCTACTGTGAGAGTCTGACTTTCACCGGGAGCAAGTATATCAGTTTTGGCGTATCCGCCGAGGCAGATTGAACTCTTTTCAATTCCGCCGTTGTAGTAAGGTGCGCTGTAATATATCTGAGCAGTTTCCTTGCCGCTTCTGCTGCCTGTATTTGTTACCTTTACATCAACGGAAATTATGCCGTCTGAGGTGCTGTAATCAACTATTTCTTTTTCAAATGTTGTGTATGAAAGTCCGTAACCGAACGGATACTGAACCTTATCTTTTGCAAATGTTTCGAAATAGCGATAGCCGACGTAAATACCTTCAAGGTATTCAACATAATACTTTGATGTTACACCGTCATATTTGTTATCGCCGAAGCACACGTTTGACGGATGATCGCTTACCTTATAAGCAACAGTGTCAGCGAGCTTACCGGAGGGGTTCACATCACCTTTAAGCATCTGCGCAACTGCTGTCATACCGAATTCACCGGGAATCCAGATGATTGCTGCAGCCTTGATGTGCTCGTATTCATCAAGCCAACCCATTTCCATAACGTTGGCTGTGTTGAAAAGAATGATAATGTTCTCAAATGTTGCATCAGCTTTTTCAAGCAGAGCGATCTCTTCTTCTTTGAGCTGAAGTACTTCTTCTGCAAGATCAGTGCCTTCAGCACTTGTTCTGCTGATAACGATAACTGCAGTGTCAGAGTAAGCCTTTGCTGAACTCATAACCTCATCAGTAATCTTATCAGGATCAAGCTCATCAAGAGAACTCTTGGCAAACATAAGAGCGAGAAGATTGTTTAATACTGTATTATCTGTTTTGGGAGTAGCCGATGTATCGCAATATTTTTCATAAAGTGTGCGCAAGTCTGTGTTGTATTCTATGCCTGCATCTTCAAGAGCATCGTAGAAGGTTACGGGATCTTCAGAAATAACGCTGCCCGATCCTGAACCGCCTATGAAGGGACACACGGAACCTGCACCGAACACATTAAGCTTCTTTCCTTCAAGAGGAAGAACATTTTCTTCATTTTTAAGAAGCACGATGCCTTCAGCTTCAATCTGTACGGCTGTCTGCGATGTTTCTGCAATGATTTCGGGATCAATGTCACCACTCATTGCAAAAGCGTAGGGGAGAACTGATGTTGCCAGAACTACTGACAGAATTACTGACAGAAGTTTTCTGAACTTTTTCTGCATAAAACCACCTCGTCTCATTATTAATTCTATAATACAAAAACACAGAGATGTAGTCAATAGACTTTAACTCATATGCGACAAAACACTACTCAGCAAAATGCACTAAAATAATTGATATTATTGATCACAATAAACAATTTTTGCTCTTTTGTTAATTAACTATAGCGTAAATATCATCATTATGATATAATATATCGGTATATAAAATGAAGTGGTGTGTCTTACAATATTGATGCACACCGGAAAGAAAAGGGGTTGAAGTTTTGGCTAACAAAACAGGTTTAGCTCAGAAGGCAGGAGGATTGCTTTCAGACCTTAAAGTGTACTGGAAAATCCCGATGCCCGGTCGTTATATGACCTTCAAGGAAATCGCGGCGTATGCCGGCGGCGGTATCGGTGCATATTTCATCATTTACATGGGTAATGCACTCGTTGTTAACATCAATAATATGATTGTCGGCGGTGCAATCGGTGTTGACCCTACGCATATGTACATACTCTATCTTATAGCAACGTTGTCTAACATTCCTCTCACTGCAATCAGAGCGAATATGATTGACAACACGAGAAATAAAGCCGGTAAGTACAGACCGTATCTGCTGTCAATGGGTATACCTACAGTTCTTACTGTTCTGGGATATGTTTATTTCCCGTATAAGCTCTTGTACACAGTTTTCCCGAACAGTATGTTCGGTCTTGAGGGCGGATACATTGCAAAGCTTATAGTTGTTCTTATATTCAACTTGCTGTTGCAGTTCTTCTTCAATTTCTTCAACGATGCTTATACAAACCTCATTCACGTTCTTTCACCGAATACTCAGGAAAGAACCGACGTGCTCGCAATCAAGAGTGTTGTTTATTCACTTGCTCCGTCAATTGCAAACATCATTCTTCCGCTTATTTCACAGTTCCTCACTGACAACGATCTTTACGATATCAAGGTTTATCAGGTAGGTTATCCTATTTTTGCTGTTATCGGTGTTGCACTTACGGTTGTTGTATTTGCAAACACTAAAGAAAAGATAGTTCAGGCTAAGACAAGAGTTGTTCAGGTAAACTTTATGGATTCCTTCCGTTCGGTTGCCAAGAACAAGTATTTCTGGATTATCGCTCTTGCAGGCTGGCTCGGATTCCTCGAGGGTTCATACAGTAACATTATGTCATGGACATATAACTACGGTCATGCTTGCGAAGGCTCAACAATGAGTCTTATCAATACAGTTGTCGGCAATGCATCAATGTGGGGTATGATTATTGCTCCGTTCTGCATCCGTGCATTCGGCAAAAAGAAGGTTCTTGTCGGTATCAATACAATGAATATTGTTTGTATTCTTGCTATGGGTATCAACAAATCAAGTATCTGGTGGCTTGCTGTCTGTGTTTATTTCAACTGGTTGTTCGGCGCTTTTGAGCAGATTACAACACCTGCAATTCAGGCAGATATCCGTGACTACCACCAGTACAAAACCGGCGAACGCGTCGACGGTATGTTCGGCACGGTTCAGACAATCGGCAATATTGTTACTCTTGCAACTTCATCTGTTCTTCCGTTTGTTTATAAGAGCTACGGAATCTATGAAGGTAACGGATACAAGGAGTCATCTTTTGATATTCTTGACGTTAATACAGGTAAGCCCGGTCTTCTTGAAGATATCATCGGTGCTCTCATCATCATGGCTGCAGTCGGTGCATTCCTCAACCTCGTGCCGTTCTTCTTCTATGATCTTAAGGAAACTCAGCATAAGTCGATTATCCGTATCCTTAAAATCCGTGCAATGTTCGAAGATTATGGTAACGGCGTAACAAACGATCGCACTCTCGTTGAAGCAATCGACTATATCCGCGATGCTGAAAACCTTACAGATATAGAGCCCGTTTCTGTTTCTAAGAAGGATAAGCGTGCTGACAAGAAGGCTTACAAAGAAGCACGTAAGCTTAACGAAGAAATCGCAATCGCAAAACTGGTGCGCAATGAACTTAATAAGTTCTCAAGTGAAGAATATAAAATCAAGCTTCAGATTAATGAGCCTATTTATAAAGCAGGTCTTGCAGGTCTATTCAATGCAGATAAGGCAGCTCTCAAGGCTGAACTTATGAAGGCTAAGGCAATGCCGAAGACAAATGACCATGAAAAGGAACTTCGTAGTTTTGCAATTGAGGTAGCAAGACATAAGCTTCTTTCACGCACGGCAATTGATGCGAACTATAAGACACTTGCTGATTTTGTGCAGCCTGACTATGCTATTCTTGAAAGCTATTACGATGCTGAAGAGTCTTGCGATGAGAAACTTCGTGAACTTTATCAGAAACTTGATGAAGCAAAGAAAGCGAAGAATAAGAATAGAGTTAATGAGATAAAAGTTCTTATTAAAACTGAAAAAGAGAAGAAGGCAGAAGCACAGAAGAAAGCAAAGGCAGAAATGGAAATTCACGCTGCTTTTGCAAGAGCTGCAAAGCCGTATCTTGATGCTGAAAAGATGCTCAATGAGAAAGAGAACTATACTCATTACGAGGAGCTTGCTTCACTTTATGATGAAGCAAAGGCAAGAAACGAAGCAGAGGATGCTGCAAATCTCGAAGCTCAGAAGAAGGAAGCTGAAGAGAAGCAGGCTGACAAGGCTCGCCGTCTTGCAGAAAAGCAGGCTAAAAAGAAAATTAAGAAATAATTTATCGAA
>JAXJUJ010000075.1:0-14539 GCA_036309125.1 Acutalibacteraceae bacterium
GTAGAAGCTCTTATGAAGGCGGTTGACCACGAAAACTTCGGTTGGCTTGTAGATATCGGCAACTTTATGTGTGCAGATGAAAATCCTCTTGATGCCGTTAAGGTAGGCGTGAATTACATCGCATATGCTCACGTAAAGGATTTTTACTATAAAGATAAGTCGGAGGAACGTCCTGACGGTTATTTCCGCACACGTGCAGACAATCACCTCTGCGGCTCAGTTCTCGGCGACGGTGTTGTTCCTGTCAAGGAGTGTCTTGACCTGATCAAGGGTGTCGGTTATGACAGCTGGGTGACACTCGAATATGAGGGACAGGAGAGTCCGCTTACGGGTGTTGTTAAAGGTTTTGAATTTTTAAAGAGCATTATATAATCAGAAAACAGTCGGTTAAGCCGACTGTTTTCTGATTTGTTATAAAATTAATGAGTATTTAATATATTTTAGTGGAAATTAAAGTATATTTTATTATAATGTGTTAATTTTTTATGCACAAAATAACAAAAAGTGTTGTTTCTTGCTTGACACGGGTATTGATTTGTATTAAAATAAAACGGATGATAGTTAAGTATGCCAAAATTTAGCTGTCTCCAACGGATTGTTCCTGACATGAACCACTATACAATCTGTTGTATATGATCTTACTTAAATTGAATATGGATTTAAAATTTAAACAGGAGGTGCATTTAAGTTTTGACTACAACAACATGGATAATAGTCACTGTCGCTGCTGCGCTTGTGGCTCTTGCACTTGGTGTTGTGATTGGTATCATCTACCGTAAGAAGGTTGCTGAATCAGCTATCGGATCTGCTCAGCAGGAAGCTACCAGAATTCTCAACGAAGCTATATCAAAGGCTGAGTCAAAGAAAAAGGAAGCTATCCTCGAAGCAAAAGACGAGATTCATAAACAGCGTACTGAAGCTGAACGTGAAAACCGTGAACGTCGCAGTGAACTGCAGCGACAGGAACGCAGACTCGTTCAGAAGGAAGAAAGCCTTGACAAGAAGATTGAGAATATCGAAAAGAAAGAAGAAACTCTCGCTTCTAAAATCAGGGACGCTGAGCTTAAAGCGGAAGAAATTGAAACAATCAAGCGTAGCCAGATTGAAATGCTTGAAAGAATTTCAGGCTACACTAAAGACCAGGCGAGAGATTATCTTCTCAAAACTCTTGAAGACAGCCTTGTTCATGAAAAAGCTGTCAAGATTCTTGACTATGAGCAGAAGACAAGAGACGAAGCAGAAGAAAAAGCCCGTGAAATTATCGCAACAGCAATTCAGCGTTGTGCTGCTGACCACAGTGCAGATGCAACTGTATCAGTCGTAGCATTGCCGAATGACGAAATGAAGGGTCGAATCATCGGCCGTGAGGGTAGAAACATCAGAGCCCTTGAAACAATCACAGGTGTCGATCTTATCATCGACGATACACCTGAAGCAATCACAGTATCCTGCTTTGAGCCGGTTCGCCGTGAGATTGCAAGACTTACACTTGAAAAACTTATCGCAGACGGACGTATACATCCCACAAGAATTGAGGAGCTTTACGAGAAGTCAAAGCGCGAAGTTGAACACACAATCAAGCAGACAGGTGAAAGAGCCGCTATTGACGCAGGTGTCAACGGAATTCATCCTGAACTTATCAAACAGCTTGGCAAGCTGAAATACCGTACAAGTTACGGACAGAATGTACTTAACCACTCATTGGAAGTTTCTTACATTGCAGGTCTTATGGCTGCGGAGTTAGGCGCAGACGTGAAGACAGCAAAGCGTGCAGGTCTTCTCCACGATATCGGTAAGGCACTTGACCACGAAATGGAAGGTACACACATCGAACTCGGCGTTGAGTACGCTAAGAAGTATAAGGAAAACGAAGCTGTTACTCACGCAATTCACGCACACCACGGTGATGTTGAAGCAAAGACTATCGTTGCTTGTCTTGTTCAGGCAGCCGATGCTGTTTCAGCAGCAAGACCGGGCGCAAGACGTGAAAATCTTCAGAATTACATCAAGCGACTTGAAAAGCTTGAAGAAATCACAAGCTCATTCCCGTGCGTTGATAAATCATACGCAATTCAGGCAGGCCGTGAAGTCAGAATTATGGTTAAGCCTGAGGCTGTATCTGATGACCAGATGGTACTGGTTGCAAGGGATATCGTTAAGAAAATCGAGGAAGAACTCGAGTATCCCGGACAGATCAAGGTCAATGTCATCCGTGAAAACAGAGTCATTGACATTGCGAAGTAATTTAAGATAGAGTTACAACGAATATTAAAGGTGTTTCGGTAAAACGGAACACCTTTTTGTATTGTATTTATTAAAAAGTAGTGGTATTATGAATACATAATTATAATTCAGGCAGGTGTTTTTCTTGAAAGTCAAGGATATAATCAGAAATAATAAAGTGACGGTTTCTTTTGAGGTTTTCCCTCCGAAGGAGTGGGATAAAATCGAAAGTACAAAAGCTGTAATAAATGACCTTGCAAAGCTTTCGCCCTCGTTTATGAGCGTTACTTACGGAGCGGCAGGTACAACAAGTGGTTTCACAACAG
Source organism: Acutalibacteraceae bacterium (assembly GCA_036309125.1). Classification (GTDB taxonomy): domain Bacteria; phylum Bacillota; class Clostridia; order Oscillospirales; family Acutalibacteraceae; genus CAG-488. The sequence continues at coordinate 2,550 of JAXJUJ010000075.1, forward strand.
AAATTGCCAACTCAGTCAAAGAGAAGGGAATTACACCGCTTGCGCATCTGACCTGCCTTACCTCGACGAGAGATAAAATTCATACCGTTGTAAATGAACTCAAGGAAAACGGCATTGAAAATATTCTCGCACTCCGCGGTGATATCCCGAAGGATTTTGTTTTTCCTGATAAGCAGTATTACACATATGCAAGTCAGTTGATAGAAGAAATTCATACGCTGGGCGATTTCTGTGTCGGTGGTGCTTGTTATCCTGAAATTCATCCCGAAAGTGAAAACAGAGTTACGGATATTGCACATCTCAAAGAAAAGGTGGACTGCGGTCTTGATTTCCTCACAACCCAGATGTTTTTCGACAATGAGGTTTTTTATAACTTCAGAGAAATGTGTGCAATCAAGGGAATCGACGTGCCTCTCATTGCAGGAATTATGCCTATTACAAATGTTAACCTGATCGAAAGAACAGTCAAACTTGCAGGATGCAGATTGCCAAAGAAATTCACAAAGCTTGTCGAACGCTTCGGTTCAGACAATGCGGCAATGAAGCAGGCAGGTATTGTTTATGCTACGGATCAGATTATCGACCTCCTCTCAAACGGTGTCAATAACATCCACATTTACACGATGAATAAGCCTGACATCGCAGGAAAGATTACACAGGGTATTGGTGATATAATTAATGAATAAGATACAGTTTTTTGACGGCGGAATGGGTACTATGCTTCAGGCAGGTGGTCTGAAAGCAGGAGAATTGCCCGAGACACTTAATTTGAAAAATCCCGACTTGGTATATAGTGTGCATAAGGCTTATGCAGAAGCAGGAGCAGATATCATCAGCACAAACACCTTCGGTGCAAACTCTCTGAAGCTAGAAAATGTGCAGGATGTTGTTCGTGCAGCAGTTTCCCTTGCGAAGAAAACGGGCAGGAAGGTCGCTCTTGATCTCGGCCCTCTCGGCAGACTTCTCAAGCCCTCGGGTGATCTTGAGTTTGAGGAGGCTTATGAGCTTTATAAAGAGGTTATCCTTGTTGCAAAGGATGACGTTGATATTATTTTCTTCGAAACAATGACCGATCTTTATGAAATTAAGGCGGGTGTTCTTGCTGCGAAGGAAAACTGCACTCTGCCTGTTTTTGTTTCAATGATGTTTGATCAGAATGAAAGACTTCTTACCGGTGCAGATATCGAAACAGCTGTTACGACTCTCGAGGGTCTCGGGGTTGATGCAATAGGTATGAACTGTGGATTAGGTCCTGTTGAAATGCTTCCTCTTGCAAAAAAGATGAGAAGCCTTACCTCCCTTCCGATGCTTCTGAATCCGAATGCAGGTCTTCCACGAAGCGTAGACGGAAAAACGGTTTTTGATGTTGATGCGGAAAGCTTTTCTGAAAAAATGAAAGAAATCGCATCTCTTGGTGTGTCCTATCTCGGTGGTTGCTGCGGAACGACACCTGATCACATCAAGGCTCTTGTTGAAGCTTGTCAGGACATAGAAGCGTTCACTCCGCAGAATGAAAAAATCACAAGAGTTTCGTCTTATTCAAAGACTGTGACTTTTGGCGAAAAGCCGATTATAATTGGTGAGAGAATCAACCCCACGGGCAAGAAGCTTTTTAAAGAAGCTCTCAGAAATCACGATATCGGTTATATAATCAACGAAGCGATTGCGCAAAAAGATAAGGGTGCTCACATCCTTGATGTAAACGTAGGACTTCCTGAAATTGATGAAAACGAAATGATGCACGATGCAGTCGAAGCTTTGCAGAGCGTTACAGATCTGCCTTTGCAGATTGATACAGCTGACCTGAAAGCGATGGAAACTGCACTCCGTATGTATAACGGCAAACCGATGCTCAACAGCGTCAACGGCAAGGCAGAGTCGATGAACTCTGTTTTCCCACTTGTGAAAAAGTACGGCGCTGTTGTTGTCTGCCTTTGCCTTGATGAAAACGGTATACCGAAAACGGCAGAAGGCAGAATCAAAATTGCAGAAAAAATAATCGCAAAAGCAGAAGAATACGGAATAGATAAATCCGAACTCGTTTTCGATGCTCTTGCGCTGACTGTCAGCACAGACCCGCAAAGCGCAAATGAAACGCTCAAAGCGGTTAAATACCTCAATGAAACCCTCGGAGTTAAAACGATTCTCGGTGTCAGCAACATTTCCTTCGGTCTGCCTGAACGCGAGATTATTAATTCAGCGTTTTTCAATATGGCACTTTCAAACGGACTTTCAGCAGGAATAATCAATCCGTTAAGCGATGCGATGATGAACACTTACTACGCGTTTCTTGCACTCAGAGGACTTGATGCGAACTGTGAGAATTATATCTCAAATGTTTCAAAATCTCAGGCAGTGCAGACGACAGCGGTTGACATTGATCTCAAAGCAGCAATCATCAAAGGTATGAAGAAAAAAGCTGTTGAGTGTACAACACAGCTCATCAAAACAACAGACAGTCTTGAGATCATAAATTCGTACATAATGCCTGCACTTGATTTTGTGGGTGAGGGATTTGAGAAAAACAAAATTTTCCTTCCTCAGCTTCTTATGAGTGCAGAAAGTGCGAAGGCGTCCTTTGAGATTATCAAGACTTCAATGCCTTCTGAGTCAACGGATAAAAAAGGCGAGAAGATAATTCTTGCAACAGTTCACGGCGATATACACGATATCGGCAAAAATATCGTTAAGGTTCTTCTTGAAAATTACGGCTATGACGTAATTGACCTTGGTAAAGACGTGCCCGAAGAGGACGTGTTAAAAGCTGTTATTGAAAATAACGTAAAGCTCGTCGGTCTTTCTGCTCTTATGACAACTACTGTTCCTGCGATGGAAAAAACCATTGAGCTTGTGCATAAAAACAGCGATGCAGCAGTCATTGTCGGCGGTGCTGTATTGACAAAATCCTATGCGGAAATGATCAGGGCAGACTTTTATGCAGCAGATGCAACACAAACTGTGAAAATCGCTAAAAAATATTTCAAAAATATAAATTTATTATAAAAAGTAGTGGATTTTTACAACAGAATGTGGTAAAATGTTTGCAATAATCGTTAAGGAGTTGTAAACATGAATCTTAAAAGCATTATCGACAAAAAAGATTAGGCTGCAAAATATATGGTCGATGAAATCACATATATCTGCAACACATTTGAAAAGCGAGGTCCCGGTGACCTTGGTGAAAAGCAGGTAAGCGATTACTGCGCAGAGGAAATGAAAAAGCTCGGCTGTGACAACGTTTACGTTGAAGGTTTTAAGGAAAATCCGAACTCATTCTTAGGCTGGATTTACTTCACAATCACATTCTGCTTTATTGCACTTGCTTGTTACTTCTTTATTCCGTGGCTTTCGATTGTTTTTATCGCACTCGGTCTTATTCTTTGTGTTCTCCAGTTCGGTCTTTACAAAAAGACAGTTGATAAATTCTTCCCTGAAAAAACAGGTCACAACGTAGCAGGCTTTAAAAAGCCGACAGGCGAAGTAAAGCGCAGAATCATCTTCAACGGTCATACTGACGGTGCTTGGGAATGGCCTTTCAAGTATAAGTTTACATATCTCGGCTTCGACCTTCATATGATGATTTGCTTCCTTGGTGCTTTCTACCTTCTTGGTGTTTCTATCGCGAAGCTTGCAGGTGCTTTTGATGCAAATCCTGAACTCGCAAAGATACTCGGTCTTGTTGCTCTTGTTTTTGTTCCTTTCTGGTTTGGTCTTTACTTTATGTGGAACGAGAAGAGAATTGTTGACGGTGCAAATGATAACCTTTCAGGCTGTTACATCGGTATGGCAATCCTTAAGATGCTCAAGGATGAAGGCATCGAGCTTGAAAATACAGAAATCGGTGTTGTTCTTACAGGTTCTGAAGAAGCAGGTCTCCGCGGTGCGAAGGCATGGGCAGGAAAACATAAGGATGAATTTAACGACGTTCCTACTTTCGTTTATTCATACGACACAATCGCTCAGAACGAGCAGCTTATGGTAAACTACCGTGACCTCAACGCTACAGTTAAGGTTGACAAGGATGTTTCTGACTTGTTTATGGAAGCTTGCGAAGAGCTTAAAATTCCTTGCAAGAAGGGCTTCGTTCCTCCTCTTGGTGGTGCGACTGACTCAGCAGCATTCGCACAGGCAGGTATGCGTGCAACAGGTGTTACAGCTCTAAACCACGCACTTCCTGATTTCTACCATACAAGACTTGATACTCCGGATGCTCTTAATCCGTCATGTCTTGCAGATTGTTTCGCAGCATCAGTTAAGGTTCTTGAAATGTTTGATGCAGGTGCAAAACAGTAATATATAAGTTAATTAACAGCTTGTACGGAATTTTTTCTGTACAAGTTGTTTTTTGTTTTTATATGTGCTACAATATCTCGAATCAAAATTGGGGAGATCCTTTATGCTTGAGTTTATAAAAACGAATTCGTTTATAATTGCACAGGTTTTTGGGTTTATGGCGATGACTGTAGCAATTTCAATGTACCAGTTTAACAAACATAAAAAAGTTATGCTTTTAATGGTCGGATGTGCACTTCTCTGGTGTTGCCATTACACCTTTCTTGGGTTGTTTACTCCGGTTGCAATGAATTTCCTCGGTGCTGTGAAAAACTTCATTTTCAGCTTCAAAGAAGGAAAGCAGATTGAATCCAAAACTATTCCTATAATATTTCTCATCCTTTCTGTCGCTTCGACGATTCTCACGTGGAAGGACGCGTGGAGTATTCTTCCGCTGATGGGCTCGGTTTTTGCTGTTGTTGCACAGTGGCAGACTAATATTAAATATCTGAGATTGCTGACAATCCCTGTCTGTGTCTGTTGGTTTATTTACAATATCAACAATCAGTCATGGGCAGGTACGGCAAATGAGGTTTTCGTGCTTATTTCTATTATCGTTGCACTTGTCAGAAATAAAGAGACTAAAAATATTGAAAAAGAATAAAATTATAGGAGCTGTAAAAACTGAAGTTTTTACAGCTCCTTTTTCTTATCCGTTGATAAGCTTAACTATTTTATTATTGCTGAATTTTGAAATAATCAATCCGAAAACAGCGGCAACGGCTACCGTTAAAATAAAAAGATAAAGGTTAGAAATCATTGGAACAAAAGCTTTAATGATAAGCATAATCAGCGGGTGTGAGTAGTAAGTGAAGTTTGCAAGTATTCTGCATTTTTCGGAAAGCTTTCCGACCTTTGGTAATGGGTTTTTGAGAAGAAACAGCATAACTGCAATAACGAGAGGGAAAAGTCCGAATGTTATAATGATATTCTGCTGCAAACCCATTTTAACAACCAGAATAATCTCAGCAAACCAAACGGCAGCTGCCGCAGCAAGAAGGATAATGAGCTTGATATTTCCGAGTTTCAGTGCTTTTGAATGGATTTTATTAACGAACTGACCACAGATGAAGAAGGGGAGACCCATAAGGAAAATACGTCTTACGATGATGAAGTCAGGATGGCTGAAAAGTGTGCCGAGCACAGGTATTCTGACACCCAGAGTGTAGTAAGAGCATCCGATGCATCCTACGATGTATAAAACCATACCCAATGGAATGAGCATTTTTTTGAGCTTGGCTTTGTACAGTAACGTAACAATACAAGTACTTATTATCAATGCGGGGAAAAACCAGAAATGATAGTAACTTCCTTTGATGAAAAAGTTAAGTACGCTTGTTACTGCGAAGCCTTTCAACTGACTGTGTCCCCACGAAATGAACTCTGTAAGCAGGTAGACACAGCTCCATATAAAATAAGTAGTGAATAGCTTTTTAATGTAAGGAAGAAAAACCTTTTGCCCTTTATCAAGCTTCTGCGTGTAAAAATATCCTGCGACTGCAAAGAAAAACGGAACACCTATTCTCGTTAAAATCTGTGACACACCGAAGTTGATGTTTGCACTGTAATCAGCCATTGGATTTGTATGAATAATAACAATGAGTATTGCACAGAAATAGCGGAAAATATCAATTGAATGGTTTCTTGCTTTTGCACCTGCCAAGCTGACCCCTCTTTTCTTGTTTTATCTATTGACATATTATACTATTCGAAGAAAAAAAGCAACACCTGCGTTGATAACACGCAGGTGTTCAGGTTTATTTAACGGTATTAACAACACCCACAAAGAGGGGAGTTGAATCGTCGGAAGTTATCACGAAGATAAAAGGTTTATTGAGTCTGAAATCAACTTCCTTGCCTACTACAAAAGATTCTGTGTCAACTGCTATAACTGTAAATGCTGCTGCAGTACAGCCTTTCTCGTCAACGGTTACTCTTGCGCTGTGGTTAATCTGACTGACATAAGCACTCTGACTCGGCATAACAGGAGAAAAGTCTGCGATTGTTTCGTCAAAAACCTCTGAAACACCAAGCTGGTTTATGCTTTCGACAAGATCCATTGAAGAAGCGACATCAAACTTAGGCATATAGAGATTGGTGATAGTGCCACTATGTGTGTTTTTTGGAGTTGAGCCGTTAAGGATAGAGTTAATATCACCATTTTTCAGAAGTGCTTCGGGCGAAAATCCGTCATCGGGGAGAATGAGCCACATCTTGCCGGTGTTGTTAAACGGGAGGTATGTTGCTGTATAGTGGTCATCCGAGTAAATGGGATAATCGGTTATACGCTGATACATAAAGTCGATGTTTTCGTCACCATTTGTGCCGTGGAAAATATCAGGCTTAGTAAGATGTTCTGAAAATTCATTTTTCCAACCTGCTTTAAAATAAACTGTACTTGCGAGACCGAGAACGGTTGAATCGTAGAATTCAACACCGTCTGCCTGCTCCTTCAGAAGACCGCCTGTCTGCTCGTTTAACCAGTTCTGCAGAGTCTTGTTGTATTCAGCACTGCCCATAGTTCCGCTGAAGGATGAAGCATAGTAGTTTTTCGCGATAAGGTCGAGAGTGGATTGATTGTAATCAATAATGTCGCTCAACCATACGGAGTTCGCAAGGACATTCGTTTTGAGTCCGTCATCAGAATAGTTGCTCAGCCAGAGCTTATTTGCATACTTGCGAAGCTCATCAATGTTGCCGACACCGAGCAGGTCGAGTATTTCCTGCCTTGTCTGACCGTCCGTCGATTCAGCGAGCAGACTCAGAGCCATATAAACATTAAGAGGGGAGTAGACAAGGTTTTGATTTTTGGTGTCTGCAAAGAAGGTTTTTACGGTTGAGTTTATAAATTTTCCGTAATCACTTGCAGAGGCACGGTTCTGTGTTCTTGTGTCAAAATCACTGTACCACTGATTGTTGGCGACACTATATGCCTCCCAGTCGATGTTTCCGTTGCTGTCAGTGAAATCTTCTGTGGTCGGAAATTTCATCATTTGGGGGTAAACGGCATTACTGACAGAGAAAGGATTTAATGGTGCAGGGGAGGAATTGGTAAGCGTTGTTCCGGGTTCTGCTGAGGGCGAGGGTACCTGAGGTTTTCTGAAATGGAAATGACCGAAAACTCCTCCGATAACAAGGCAGAAACAAGCCGCCACCGCAACCCATTTTATCCACATTTTATTGTTTTTCTTTTTTGTTCTGATATTCTGAACTTCGGAAATGATATCGTCGTCGATATTGTTCATAGAATCCATAATATCTTCAGGTTTCATAAAAGATCCTCCTTTTCAAGATATTCTCTCAGGTTGAGTCTTGCACGGTGAAGTGTGCTTTTGACTTTGCTTTCGCCTGAGCCTGTAAATGTAGCGATATCACGGATGGAATCACAGTAGAAGTATCTGCAGATGAAAATTATTCTCATACTTTCAGAAATTGACATAAGCCAGTCATTGATTGCATTTGAAAGTATCTTCGCATCAATTTCCTTTTCAGGGTTTGAGCTGTCTGATGTGCATTCGTAAAGCTCATCGAGAGAAACGGCATATTCTGAACCGATACGTTTCTGAGAAGCCTTTTTTTCTGTAGATATCGATGGAAATGTTGCGTGTGATTCTGGCAAGAAAGGCTGAGAGCTTCTGAGGCTTGTGCGGCGGCATAGAGTACCATGCACGAAGATATGTATCATTGACACTTTCCCTTGAGTCTTCGATGTCTGCGAGGATGTTGTAGGCAATTTTCGAAAGATAATTTTCGTATTTAACCTTGGTTTCGGAAATCGCTTCCTCGTTCCTCTCCCAGTACAATTCGACTATTCTGCTGTCTTCCATTCTGCCACCTCCTTGAAACGTTTCACTATATATGACGTGAAAAATGAAGCTTGGTTGCATTATAACATATTTTTTCTTAAAGGAACAGTAAGCGGTCAATGTTTTATTTTTTGAATACATTGTCTGTTTGATATTGCGAGGAATAAGTTGAAATCAGAAAAAAGAGGTGGTATAATTATTTCAATTTGAAACGGAGATAAGAAAAATGGGAAGTAAAATAAAAGACAGTAGCTTTTATAAAGCGTTTTTTGCCATGACTATTACGATGGCACTGCAAAACCTGATCATATTCGGTGTGAATCTCGCAGACTCTGTTATGATGGGTGCATACAGCGAAACGGCACTCAGCGGTGTAGGAATCTGTAACAACATTCAGTTTTTTCTGAATATGGCGGCTTCCGGTGTTGCTTCGGGTATGACGGTTATCGCTTCTCAGTATTGGGGACAGAAGGAGAAAAAGCCTATTTACAAAGTATCAGCTGTTGCTATGTGGATAAGCATTGCTTTTTCCGTAATTATCTTTGGATTTGCAGCTGTTGCTCCGGAGACGCTTATCAGATTGTTTACGGACAAGCAGGCAGTTGTTGAGCAGGCAGTGCTTTATCTGGGGATAATAAAATACAGCTATTTACTTTTTGCACTGACAACGATATTGCTTGCAATTCTGCGAAGTGTTGAAACAGTTAAAATTGGTTTCTATGTGTCGCTTTCGTCTTTTGCGATAAATATTTTGCTTAACTATATGCTGATTTACGGAAAATTCGGAGCACCTGAAATGGGAATACGAGGTGCGGCTGTAGCGACTCTTGTTTCAAGGGCGATTGAACTTGCAGTAGTTGTGGTATATATATTATTTATTGATAAAAAGCTGAAAATGAGGATTTGCGACCTTTTCCTGACAGATAAGCAGATGTTCAGGGATTATTTCAAAACAGGTTCTCCTCTTATGATGAGCAGTGTTTCATGGGGAATTGCGATGAGTATTCAGGGCGCAATCATCGGCAGACTTATCGAAAGTGCTATTGCGGCAAACAGTATTGCAACGACGATTTTTCAGGTTGCAACGGTTATCTGCTATGCGTCGAGTAATGTTGCCTGCGTTCTTATCGGTAAAACTATAGGCGAAAATAAGCCTATTGATATTATCAAGCGCAGAAGCAAAAATCTTCAGCTGATTTTCCTTGGTATAGGTGTTGTGTCGAGTGCGATTCTTCTGCTGACCAAGAATCTCATAATTGATTTTTACAGTGCTTCACCGCAGACTGTTGATATCACTAATCAGTTTATATGGGTTCTTGCAGTCACTATTATTGGTACGGCATATGAAGCACCAAGCCTTTGCGGTATTGTTTCGGGCGGCGGCGACACTTCATTCGTGCTGAAAAATGATATAATTTTTATGTGGCTTATTGTATTGCCGATAAGTATTCTCAGTGCCTTCGTTTTTAAATTCCCTGTGGTGGTAACCTTTGCGTGTCTTAAGGCAGATCAGGTGCTGAAATGTGCAGTTGCAGTCGTAAAGGTAAATAAGTTCAATTGGATAAAGAATGTAACTAAATGATTATAGTCAAAAAATTAAGGCTTGTACGGATTATCCGTACAAGCCTTTGTTACGTTAAACGGGAACTGATCAAGGGGAATTCCATTCAAGAGGTGCAATAGAAATACAGCCTTTATGAGGTACGGGCTTATCAAGCCAGCCACAGGTTGTGATGTAGTATTTTCCGTTTTCCTCTATTATCTCAGGTGCGTGAGCTTTGATTTTGGTTATCGGCACAGCACCGCCGACACCACCGTTGTATTCTCCGAAATTCAGAGGATTTTCTGAGCAGAATACCAGTGTATCATTATAGGTTTCGTCAGAACAGTCAGTATAAGTTACGAAAAGATAATACTGACCATCTTTTTCAAGAACAAAAGGGGATTCCATTGCGCCCCAACCCGGTTTCAGAGGAGCGTCATTACCTGAGGTTAATGCAAATCCTTCGAAATCCCAGGTTAGCAAATCACTTGAGGAGAAGCAGGAAATTGCCCCCCTTTTTATTATGAACACCTGCAACGTACATAAGATATCTGTCGTCATCAATCTTCAAGACAAAATGATCCCTGTGTGCAGCCATCAGAGGCTCGTTTTTCAGCGTAACGTTGTGACCGAACCATTCATACATATCAAAAGAAACGGCGAGGGAAGTGGGCGAGGGACCGTAAAACATATAGTAGTTTTCTCGTCTGTTAATTACACACGGTGCCCAGGCAAGTGTTCCTTTGTCGATTGATTTTCCTTCTTCTGAAAAAACACTGTTCAGGCTTTTTCCTTTAGCGTGGACAAAGTATCTTTCCTGATACGATTGACCGCCAAAGCTTGTTATGCCGTATAAATGCCATTCATTGTCAGAACCTTTTACAATAGTGTGGTCATTGACATAATTGCCGTAATTTTCGGGTTTAAAAAGAATTTTCCATTCGCCTGAAATATAAGGGGTTTTCATATTTTCACTCCGATTAAGTCAGCTTTAAATGTAGCAGATTACTTGTTTTTCTCGATTAGCTTTTTGATGTTTTCGGGATTATCGATATATGTTTCAGTATATCCGCACTCAGGGCATACTGCACACTTGAGTCTGCCCAATGAACCTTTAAACATTCCTTTTTCTCTTACATCCACACCGTAACCGCCATTGGTCACCATAACATTCAGATTTTCAACCATCATGGTGTTACATCTTAAACAGTTTCTCATACAATCACTCTCTTTTTTGGAATTTACAACTGTTCTTTTCTTAATGTTTCTCCGTTGCTGTCTGTGAAAACAATTTCGATATTGTTATCATTAAAAACATAACCGCAACCTGCAAAATAGACAGGATTTTTCTTTTTGATTGTGCTGCCGATTACCACAGGACAGATGCTGCCGTTGTTGTTCCACGAGCTGTTTTCGGGATAATAGATGTTCAGCTCGTGAGCGTGGCCGCAAATCATAACTTCAGGCTTTACGTTTTCTCTGAGAAGCTTTGACCATTCGGAAAAAATATCCTGCTCAATGTCAAACGGAGGCTGATATATGTGAACAAAAGCATTGTGGGAGATAACGAGCTTGTGTTTGACTCCCTCTGCTTCGTATTCGTTTTCTTTGTTTTTAATTATATCTTTGAGAAAATCTGTCTGACGTTCTCTGAAAACATGACAGGCGACAGTGTGACCGTATTCCTCATGGTCATCGGTCTTATCTTCACCGCAGTCAAGCAGAATTCCCCAGATGTTGCCAAGATGGAAGCTGTAATATGTGTTGCCGTGATGAGTAGGTGTATAGTCTGCAAACTTCTCGGCAAAATTACCTCTTAAATCGTGGTTACCCCTTGAGAATATCACAGGTTTTTCGCCATTTGTTAAACGGGAAGCGATTACATAAATATTCATAAAATTTGCAGGGTTACTGCTGTCTTCAATAACATCACCGTTCAAAATAAGAAAATCAATGTTACCGAAAGCTTCTGCAGCCTTTATCGGCTCTTCTACATAGTTGTGAGCATCAGCGATATGATATGCTCTGATGTTGTTTTCGGGGATAGGAGAAAATTTATATGTTTTTTCAATAACCTGTTTTGTTTTGGAAAAGTATGCTTTTCTTATGATAATAGGTCGGATGCAGACCGTATATTCTTTGGCTTTGTCAAGCTCTGCGGCAGGCACTTCGACCCTGTGTATTTTGTTTCGGGAACACATAATTCCGTTTGATTCATCATAATAAATTTTATTGCCGACTTTAACAAAGAAAAGGCAGGACTTTTCGCAAGGCATCATAATCTGATAGTATTTGTCAACCGCAAAAAC
>JAXJUJ010000076.1:0-6423 GCA_036309125.1 Acutalibacteraceae bacterium
ATCCCGTACCTGTTGAAGCATAATTACATAACGATATCCGAGGAGCAAGTTTTTCTTGCTCCTTTTTTCTTTTATTTAGTATCTGACCTTGTAATAAATGCAACTACAAGACCGCTTATAATTGCAGCCGTTATACCTGCAGCACCTGAACTCAACGGACCTGTAATGATACCAAGCCATCCTGTTTCGCCTATCATAGCTCTTGTTCCCTTTGCAAGCGTGTAGCCAAAGCCTGTCAGTGGTACAGTAGCACCGCACCCTGCGAAATCCACAAGGTGCTGATACAAACCTACGCTTTCAAGCAGAACACCCAGCACAACAAAGCTGACAAGGATACGTGCAGGAGTGAGTTTAGTTAAATCTATTAAAAGCTGTCCGACAACACAAATTGCACCGCCGACAAGAAATGCAAGTAAAAAATCCATATAATCACCTGATTATATTATTTTTAACAGTGCCGATTATATTCGATGAAAATCCTGTCAAAAATTAAAATATTATGTACAATAAGGCTTATATCTATTGACTTTAGCGTGTTAATGTGTTAGCATATTAACACATTATTATATGGAGGCATTAATTATGAAAAAGGTATTAGCACTTATCCTTGCAATCGTATCTGTTTTCTCAATCCTCGCATTCGCAGGTTGCGGTGACGAAGGTACAGAAGCAGCTGCAGAACAGACAGACCTTGAATACATCAAAGAAAAAGGTACACTCGTTATCGGTATTACAATTTTCGATCCTATGAACTTCAAGGATGCTGACGGAAAGATGATCGGCTTTGACACAGAACTTGCAGAAGCAGTATGTAAGAAGCTCGGCGTTACTCCTGAATTCAAGCCAATCGACTGGGGCACAAAGACAGTTACACTTTCACAGAAGAAGATCGACTGTATCTGGAACGGTATGACAATCACAGACGCTATCAAAAACGAAGCTGATGTTACCGGTGCTTACATGAAAAACTATCAGGTAGTTGTAGTTAAGGATGCTGCAAAGTATACTACAATAGACAGCCTTAAGGGACAGAGAATCGTAGCTGAAAGCGGTTCTGCAGGTGAAACAGTTGCTAAGGAAAACGCTGTACTTTCAGAAAACTATAAGCCCGCAGCTGACCAGGCAACAGCACTTCTTCAGGTACAGGGAAATAAGGCTGCTGCTTGTGTAATCGACTACGTTATGGCTGCTTCAATGCTTCGTGAAGGCAAGAGCTACTCAGACCTTACAATCATGGCTGACACAAAGCTCGGTGACGATGAATACTACGGTATCGCTTGTCGTACAGACTCTGATCTCGTTGATGCTATCAACACAGCAATCGAGGAGCTTTATGCAGACGGCACTGTAAAGGCTATCGCTGACAAGTATCTCCTTTCAGACAGCCTTGTTGCTGAATTCAAGCCCAGCGAAAACTAATTTTTAATTCATAAAGTATTCGGGGTAAAGGGAGTTTCCCTTTACCCTTTGTCAAGCTTTTAGGAAAGGTTGTTTTTATGAGCACCTCATTTTGGGACGTCACCTTCAGGCTTTTTACTGAAGGATTTCTGGTTACTCTTAACTTATTTATAATTACACTTATATTCTCTCTGCCTTTAGGATTGATTATAAGCTTCGGCTCTATGAGCAAAATCAAAATACTCAAAAAAATCACCCGTACCTTCGTGTGGATCATCCGCGGTACTCCCCTTATGCTTCAGCTTCTTGTAGTTTACTACGGACCCGGGCTCATCTTCGGAACTGAGTTTAATCTTACAGAAGATATAGCGGCATACTTAACGTTTATCATCAACTATGCATGCTATTTCTCTGAAATATTCCGTGGTGGTATCGAATCCATTCCGAAAGGTCAGTATGAGGCAGGTAAAGTGCTCGGAATGTCAAAATCTCAGACATTTTTCCGTGTTATTCTTCTCCAGGTGGTCAAAAATGTACTGCCACCAACAAGCAATGAAGTCATTACACTTGTAAAAGATACTTCTCTTGCACGAATCATCCTCGTGTATGAGCTTATCTTCACCGCTGAAGAATACATACGTGGTGCCGGTGCAATATGGCCATTATTCTACACAGGTGTATTCTACCTTATTTCCTGCGGTCTTCTCACAATCCTCTTTAACAAGATTGAGAAGAAGCTCAGCTACTTTTCCGTGTGAGGTGAACTGATATGTCAATACTTGAAGTTAAAGATCTTACAAAAAACTTTGGTTCCACCAAAGTCCTCAAAGGTATCACCTTCTCGCTTGAAGAAGGTAAAGTACTTTCAATCATCGGTTCATCAGGCAGTGGCAAGACTACTCTGCTTCGTTGTATAAACGGTCTTGAGACTGCTACGGCAGGTAAAATCACCGTTAACGATAAGGTTGTTTTCGACAGCGACATCACTGATAAAAAGGAGCTCAAGGCTCTCAAGCACAATCAGCAGAATATCGGTCTTGTTTTCCAGCAGTTCAATCTTTTTCCGCAGTATACAGCTCTCGGAAACGTTACTCTCGCAATGAAGCTTGCTGCAAAAAAGCGTCCCGATTATAAGCAGAACAAAAAAGCTATTCTTGAAGAAATCGATACAGTCGCTAAGAAATATCTTGACAAAGTCGGTCTTTCAGACAAGCTCAACAACTATCCGTGTGAGCTTTCAGGCGGTCAGCAGCAACGTGTTTCTATCGCACGTGCCCTTGCAATGAATCCACAGATTCTTTTCTTTGACGAGCCTACATCAGCCCTCGACCCTGAGCTTACGGGAGAAATCCTCAAAACAATCCGTCAGCTCGCTGAGGATAAGATGACGATGGTTATCGTTACTCACGAGATGAATTTTGCAAAGGACGTTTCTGACGAGGTTATCTTTATGGATGACGGTGTCATCGCTGAGCAAGGTACACCTGAAGATGTGCTTGTAAATCCTAAAAACCCAAGAACAAAAGCCTTCCTTAATTCTTACGAAAAATAAATAATTGACAACACCGCCTATAATATGCTATATTGAAAGTAGCAAAATAAAGGCGGTGTTTTTATGAGATTAGGTATTATAAACGGCTGGGATGAAGGTCACTTCAAATCAGTCAATGAAAAAGGACTTACTGCGGTTGAATTTTGTGTCAACTACAAATACGACTCTGCAGAAGTTCTCGCAAAAGCAGAAGAAATCAAAGGCTACTCTGAAAAGTACGGTGTTGACGTTGCTTCAATCGGACGTTGGGGTATGACACGCGTAGACGAAAATGGCGATATCATCCCTGAAGCTATGCAGCACGACAAAAACCTTGTTGATCTCGCTTCAATTCTCGGCTGTCCCGTTTTCAACGTAGGCTGTAATGAAGTTGAAGGCAAGAGTTTTGAAGAAAACTGTAAGTTTGCGATCAACTACCTGCAGACACTTGTTGATTACGCTAAGCCCAAGGGGGTAAAAATCGGACTTTACAACTGCGACTGGGAAAACTTCATCTGGGATGCAAAGTCCTGGGGTGCTGTCCTCACGGCAATTCCTGAGCTTGGTATCAAGTATGATCCGTCACACTGTATAAACCGTTTCGGAGATTATCTGAAAGAAATGGCTGATTGGGGTCATAGATTCCACCATTTCCACGTCAAGGGTACTCTCCACGTCGGCGGTGACCATTACGATGACCCTCCGGCAGGTCTCGATCAGACAAACTGGGGCGCTGTTATGGCTATCCTCTACGATGTAGGTTATGACGGAGTACTTTCAATTGAACCGCACTCACGCAACTGGTTCGGCGGTAAAGGTCAGTGGGGCATTGATTTTACAATTAAATATATGAGTCAGTACCTTATTGATGATAAATATCTTGATATGAACGTTGATCCGTATATGCCGTAAAACTTCATTAATCTTAAAAATTCAAAATCATAAACACCTGATAACAGTTATCGGCTGCAATCAGGTGTTTTTGTTATCAATATGATTCTGTATATTTGTTCAAAATATTTGACATTTCTTGAAAACAACTGTATAATTTATACATAAATCAAATTGGAGTGATGATTATGAAGCACAGATATCTTGTTTGGGCAAAAAAAGCACTGGCCGTGTTTATGGCTACTCTTTTTGTCGGAATGGTTGCTCCTACAGCAGTAGCAGCCACAGGAAACGAGAAAAATTTTATAATTGAAAATCCGTACGAAGAGATAGACTGGGACAGCTGGGAAGCTTACAAAACACAGCTTCATTGTCACACGACAGCAAGTGATGGTTTCCTCACCATTGATGAATTCTGTAAAATGCACTATGCTGCAGACTATGATATAGTTGCTCTTACAGACCACGGAACACTCAACCTTGGTTGGAATGTTGCGCCCGAGGTTGTACCTCTGATGAGATTCATCAAAAAAGATCGTACTAAAAATGCTCCTGTAGTACCCATTTCGGATGAAGAATACGAAGCATATCTCAATGGTACAAACGAAAACACAACATTTATAACCTCAAGCGGCTACAAGCTTGAAAGAACAAGCACCAACGGTATGATTGACATTTCACTCGGCAACGAGCTTAATATGGCAACACCTATCGCCGACTGTCACCTTACAGGATATTACTGTGATTACGGTCAGGGCCTCGCAGGTGTTTACGGTGACTACGAAAC
The DNA here is from genome assembly GCA_036309125.1 of Acutalibacteraceae bacterium. GTDB lineage: Bacteria > Bacillota > Clostridia > Oscillospirales > Acutalibacteraceae > CAG-488. The sequence goes on from JAXJUJ010000076.1 coordinate 4,608, forward strand.
ACCATCAAAGGGTGTAAAAGAAAAGGGTGGTATCTCTTTCCTTTCACACGTTGGTGAATACGTTTATCCTGACAAGGATTCTGCTAATTACGTAGGACAGAAGATTGATGAATATTACGTAAATAAATTTGCAAAAATCTTCCTTGACAATCCGGGTTCTTCTCTCGGTATGGGTATCAACAGTGCAACTGATGCTCACACAAGATGTGACCGTATACTCTATGACCAGATTCTGCAGAAAACTATTCCTAACGGAGTTGTGCCGTGGTGTAATACTTTTGCAGACTCACATAACGAAACCGCTGTAAACGATGCATACACAATGAGCTGGATGCCTGAGCAGACTACCGAAGCATTCCGCACATGTCTCGAAAAAGGTCAGTATTTCTCAATTTCTCACTATTCAAACGGATTTGAGCTTGACGGAGTACCTGAAATTCCCGGTTTTGTTGAGCAGGAAGTTTATGACACAGAAAAATACTGGCTTGACAATACTCCGCAGGTTACACGTGTCACTGTTGATGAAGATAATGATACAATCACCGTTGAAGGTATAAACTTTGACAGAATGGTCTGGGTTTCAAATGGTAATGTAATTCAGCGCGACGAAAACATTACATCAGGAAAGGCTACACTTGACCTTCACGCTGACAGCTTCCTTAACGGCAACACCCCTGAGCTTTACGTAAGATTTTATCTCACAGGTGAAAACGGCATCTGCTACTCACAGCCGATGGTGCTTCACGTTGAGGGCGAAGAATTTGAGAAGGTTGAAGTTCCTGAGACTCACGATCTCCCCTCTTTCCTCAGAGGTCTTGTCACTGTTATTGACGCAATTCTCTTCAGATTCAATCCGATTATCTGGATATTCAAATATTTCGGACTCGGTTATAATCCCCTTACATGGGAAAGAATCTCAAATCCATTCTGATTATAAAAAGGAGCTGTATCTCACGATACAGCTCTTTATTTTATACGTATGTCGGATCAGTCTGCACGAGCGTCGCATTAGCGCCTCTGCCGTGCTGCTTATATATCTCCGTCAAGGCAGGTACCTGCATCGGGAAACCGTTTCCGTGTTTCGGATATATAAGGATCTGAAGATGGAACAAGGTCGGAAAAAGTGCATATACCAAAGGCATTCCTCCGCCTACTGAATTCCACGCAGATGCTGCGAAGTAGGTACAGTTTATAAAATAAGACCATACTCCTGCATTGAGAACTCTTTTTGTGAGCTTATCAAGCTGTTTCTGAGTAATATCCTTACTGAGATGTACATAGTCCGTAATAGGGATATTTCTGTATCTGTACGCCTCAACATTGTAGTAAAGACCCCTGCCGTCAGCAAGTGTTGTTCCCGCTGTGCCGAGTGAAACAGCCTTACCCTTTTTAACTGTGTAAGCACCGACTACGATACTGTGGTCAGTAAGATTTTCAACATAAATCCACGAATGACCCGACAGCCCCATATATCTTTCATTGTAGCCGATATACATTCTTGCCACTATCTCTTCTTCGGCATCATCTTTTGCAGAAACAGGCATTATAACGATGCCCATAACTAAAATTACTGCCATAATAAGAGAAAAGATTTTTTTGAAATTTTTCACTTTTATCCCCTCTTTTAAAACACATTGTCGAGAGTATAACACAACTGACAAACAGTGTCAATTATTTCCATAAAGAAAAACCGCAACGAAATTGAAGTGAACCCCAAAGTTTAGACAAAATTTAATATTAATTTGTTAGTGAATGAGTTCGGTATTGCACCGGGCTCATTCCTTTTAGTTTCAGGGAAATACGTTCATTGTTGTAG
>JAXJUJ010000077.1:0-3833 GCA_036309125.1 Acutalibacteraceae bacterium
ATTCCATAGCGCCCCTGAAAGGGGAGCTGTCGAACGGAGTGAGACTGAGGGGTCGTTGCATAGCAACGATGTTTGAAAAAAGCAGTATTTTCAAGCTCTTCGGGCACCCCTTTGTCGCTTTGCGACATTTCCCCTTTCAGGGGAAATCGCTCGAAATCTAGCTTTGCGATAAATTTCAATCATCCCTACAACCCCCAATTTAACGTAGTGAAATGAACATACAAAATGACCCTCTTGGTTTTCCGGGAGGGTCATTTCCATCTCTTTTCAGTTTTAAAAACACAAATGTTACCGTTGCTTTACAGATTGACAATAAAATTTTCCGTTATTTTATCTCGCACAAAAAATCTGTCAGCACATTCCAATGGTTGACTGTAAGGTATTTTTTACATTCGTTGTCACTGCGATATTCAAACGGCTTTTTGGATTTTGGGTCAATCAGAACAGGGGACATACCGCTGCGTGATGAGCCGTATACATCAGGAATTATGCTGTCACCGCAGTACCAGCACTCAGAGGGATCGAGAGAAGCATAATTCAGAGCACAGGTAAAAATATCTGATGACGGTTTTGTGAAAAGAATATCTGAACTCGTTAGACAGAACTCGAAATCTGATGACGGAATCCACCATTTAAGAGCAAGAGAAAGACTTTCTCCACTCATCATATTGTTACTTATTATTGCAGTGCGTATTCCGAGCTCACCAAGCTTCTCAAGGAGCTCAGGGACACCATCAATAACTTTTCTTGTTGAATTATATCTGTCGAAAATTTCCTCTTGCTGTGCCATAGGTATGTCGAATACCAAGCCTGCACGCATTGTGGAATACTTTATTACTGCTGATAATGGAATGTCAAGACTTACGTTGTTTTTTGACTTTAAGCCTGAAACCTCATCAAGGAACGTGTCCCAATACTCAGTAAGCTTTTCAGCTGTTGTGACTTCAGGATTAAGTGACGAGCGCCGTACCATTTCAAATCCGTTAACGAAATCGCACTTACCACCTTCAAAAAGAGTACCGCCTACGTCAAAAAGTATCATTTTGGGTTTTTTATCGTAATTCATATAACTCACTCCGATTAAACAAGTGACTTTCCTTCCCATTCTTCGTCAGGTTCAGTGCCGAGAAGCGTTGCAATTGTGGGTGCGATATCCAGAATGCTCACGTTTTCGATTACTTTTCCTTTTTCGAAATCATTACCGATAAACATAGCGGGGATAGTCATATCTTCGGGCATTTCGCTGCCGTGTGTTCTGTCATGTCCGCCGTGGTCAGATGTGATGATGTAAGTGTATTCGTCACCGAGCTCATTCATAACTCTTTCAATGTTATTCCAGCTGCTTTGCATTGCCGCAAGGTATTCGTCACTCATCCAGCCGAATTTATGACCTGCCCAGTCAGTGTAGCCCATATAGAAAAAGGTGAAATCAGTGTCAAATGTTTTAACGTATCTGATAAGCTCGTCTGCAAGCATTTCTCCTGTTTCGTGATATCCCAAAATTTTTCCTGCATAAAAAGCAGAATGTGTGAGTGAATTGGGCTCAGAAACATCACGAAGGTCTTCCCAGTTATAGAAAATAGCACTGCTTTTACGTGCCTGCTTCAGCACTTCAAACAAGCCGTCAATGGGTCTTACCTGAGGCATAAAAATGTTGGTGGTCGTTCCGTGTCTCTGAGGTATTACGCTGTGAAAAAGCGACATATGACAAGGAAGCGTAACGGACGGATATACCGTTTCCGCATTCATTGTGTATGCAGAGCTTTTTATAATCTTCTGCGCATTTTCAATTCCTGCCAAAGCATCAGGTCGCATACCGTCAACGACGAATAAAATAATTTTCATACCAAACACTCCTTATGTATTATTACTTCAGTTTTATGTCTTAGTTTATTTCACAATACTTGCCGATTTTGAACGTCAGACGTGGGAATAAGCAAACAGTTCCGTTGGCTGTAATGTTATCAAGCTGTACCTGTACGGTGTTTGTATCGCTGTCGGTACCTGCTATTTTAGGCTTCATATACGATGTGTAAGAGATGTTTCTGAAAACAACATTTTTGATTTCAAAATTCTCTGCTTCCTCATCGTAAATTTTTACGAGTATAGGTCTGCCTTCGTCACGGAAAATTTCGATATTTTCGAAAAGGACACCGTCTATACTGCCTGTAGTTTTTTCTGCAACAACGACCAAAGAGCCGATTCTGTCGTTATCCCAGATTCCGTCACGGTAAACCACAGCACAGTCACGGAAGGTAACGTCAGAAATCTTTTTTTCGACTTCACCTGTTATTCCGAAGCATCTTGCATAGCCACCCCAGGCGATGCAGTTTGTGAAGGTGATGTTTTGGCTGTCCATTGAACCGCCGAGAGATTTTACTTCGAAGGTGTCATCAGCAACACGTGCAAAGCAATCATCCACCGTTACGTTGTGACTGTTGCATATTGCAAAACCGTCACAGTTGCCGCGATAACCGATGATATCAACGTTGTCTATATCAACGTCGGTACAACAGTATGAGATGAGAGACCACTCAGGAGCGTTGATGATTTTTATTCCGCTGATATTTATATTATTACAGTCAGTGAAAACAACGCCTCTGCGCTCTCTTCTGTCGAGGGCGGTCATATCAATTACACCTCTGCCTGTAAGGGTGATGTTGTTGCAGTTGTAAAAGTTAATAAACGGATACCTTGTAAGCCCTATTGCATTTTCGTATGAAGCATTGGGTTCAGAATATTTATTTTCATCTTCTGCACAATCTATGTCATAAAGGTGATTTGCAGTAACGTAAGCTCCTTCGCGCAGGTAAATTACCTGATTGTTCTGATTAACAAAATTGGCATAATCATATTCATACACACCTTTATCGAGAACAGTTACATTTTCTTTACCGTATTTTTCTATGTATTCTGCAATTTCAGCGTCTTCATCTACCTTTTCACGCACCATAAGTGTGTATCCGTAATATTGATTTGCTCCGTTGAAAAGGAATGTGTAAACACCTGTTTTGTTGATGGATGCCGTGACCGTGTTATTTTTACAGCGTGCTTCAACACCGTGTGATTCGGGAAGAACGATTGCATTTTTTAGTTTTACATCAGCACCGGTAATTTCGATGTTGAATGAAAAATCCGTATCAGGTTCAACGTAAATTTCAGAAAAAGAGTGAAGTGTTCCTGTATCATCAACACGGATGAATGCGACAGAAGCGTAGACGGGGATTTCTTTCTTGCTGATTTCGGCTGTATAATACGGGGAGATGGTAATGCCGTTTATATCATCGTATCCGCCTGACTGAACGTATTCGGGATGTTCTGCAGAAGCTCGTCCCACGAGTTCTTCTTCAGTAAGACCTGCTTCTTCGAGGGTGATGATTGCTTCGTCGGGATATTCCAACACTGAAAAATCAAAATTTTCACTTTCGGGATTAATCGGTGCAGGGAAAAGTAGATTTGAGCAAAAAACTGAAATAGTGGTAATAATCGCAAAAAGAAATTTGACAACGACTTGCATCGCCATACCTCCTATAGTTAATAAATAATAATTCTTATTTCATTATATCATACAGAAACGGTTTGCTCAATACAAAATATGATAGCAAAAAGGTAACACAGATGAGAATCTGCATTACCTTACATATCTGTTAATATTTTACATTCAGAATCCGCAAGATTTTACTTTGTTTTATCATCAAATATAAAAGACCTCCTTGCTTTGAAGTGAACCCCAAAGTTTAGACAAAATTTAATATTAATTTGTTAGTGAATGAGTTCGGTATTGCACCGGGCTCATTCCTTTTAGTTTCAGGGAAATACGTTCATTGTTGTAG
>JAXJUJ010000078.1:0-3237 GCA_036309125.1 Acutalibacteraceae bacterium
GAGCTGTTGAGAAAGGTGAAATCGAACTTGCAAATAAGATGCTCGGCAGAAATTTCGGCTATTGCTGCGAGGTTATTAATGGCGACAAGCGTGGCCGCACATGGGGGTTCCCGACGGCTAACCAGAAGCTTCCTGAGGCTCTGGTTACACCTGCTTTCGGGGTGTACGAGTCGTTGGTAACTGTTGACGGTGAAACTTACCGTGGAGTTACAAATATCGGTCTGCGTCCTACTGTGGGGGATGAAAAGGTTCTTAGTGAAACCCACATTCTCGGCTATGAGGGAGACCTCTACGGCAGATATGTTGATGTCCGTCTTATTCGTTTTATTCGTAATGAGCAGAAGTTCGGTTCGTTTGATGAGCTGAAGCTTCAGATACAATCAGATGTTTCGTCTGTGAAGGGTGGTGTGTAAGCCTTATGTACAATAGCTGGGAAGAGTTGAAATGCGACTGTTCTTCATGTCAGAAGTGTCCTCTCGGAGTAACGAGAACAAACCTTGTTTTCGGTGTGGGCAATGAAAACGCTGAGGTGCTTTTCATCGGCGAAGGACCCGGTGAACAGGAGGATCTCAAGGGTGAACCGTTTGTAGGCAGAAGCGGACAGCTTCTTGATAAATATATGGATGCAATCGGACTCGACAGAAAAAAGAACATCTACATTGCAAATATGGTTAAATGCAGACCGCCGCACAACCGTGACCCTCAGCAGGACGAGCAGGAAGCTTGTCTTGGTTGGCTCAGGGAGCAGGTAAGACTGATGAAACCGAAAATCATAGTCTGTGTCGGCAGAATTGCAGCGCAGAAGCTCATCGGTGCTGATTTCAAAGTAACACAGCAACACGGTGAATTCATCGAGAAAAACGGGGTGCTGATGATGGGAACATTCCATCCTGCCGCGCTTTTGCGAAACCCCAACAACAAGCCTCAGGCGCTTGAGGATTTCCTTAAGCTCAGAGATAAAATCAAAGAAGTATGTGATCATACTTACTAAACAAACGGAGGGAAACTCAATGAAAAAATTTATTTCAGTAATGCTTTGCGTGGTTATGCTCGCAGCAACACTTTGCTGCGGTGTTTCAGCAACGGAAGATTACAGCAAGCTTCAGTTCAACGATGACGGCAACTTCAGAATTATGCAGGTTGCTGACCTTCAGGACAATATGCAGCTCAACGGTGCTGTTAAGGAGTTCCTTAAGGAAGCTCTTATTCAGGAACATCCTGATCTTGTAGTTCTTACAGGTGACAATATTTCGGGCGGTTCTTGCCGTACTGATATGTTCAAAAGCTGGGATAAGAAAAACTGTGAAACAGCTATCGGTCAGTTTATGAATATCTTTGAAGATTACGGTGTGCCCGTAGCAATGGTTTTCGGAAATCACGATAATGAAAACAAACTTTCAAAGGAAGAGCTTTTCGACATTTATGAAGAGTATGATTGTTTCATCGGCACAGATGAAGGTGACGCACTTTACGGCTGCGGTACATACAATCTTCCGATCTATTCTTCAAAGGACAGCAGTAAAATGGCTTACAATCTCTGGATGTTTGACTCAAACACATATGACGAAGTGTATGGTGGTTATGACTATGTTCACGACGATCAGGTTGAGTGGTATGTAAATAAGTCAAATGAGCTCAAGGCTGTAAACGGTGGCGAGTCTGTTCCTTCAATGGCTTTCCAGCATATCATTGTAAAGGAAATTTTTGACATTATCGAGAGTGGTGATAATATCGAAGGCTCTCTTCTTAACTATAACGGTAAGGATTACGTTTTTAAAGACGGTGTTCTTAAAGCAGGTTATCTCAAAGAGTATCCCTGTCCGGGCACACAGCCGAGCAAGCAGTTCTCATCAATGGTAAATCAGGGTGATGTTGTTGCTATGTTCTTCGGTCACGACCACAACAACACTTTTGAAGTTACATATCAGGGAATCGACCTTGTTGCAACACCGGGCTTCACATTCAACAGCTACGGTAACGAAGACAGAGGCGTAAGAATCATCGACATCAACGAGAATGATACATCAACATATGAAACACGTCTTGTTCAGTTTGATGACTACTTCGCAGACAATAAGATGGCTATGGCTAACTACAATATGAACTGCGATTATCTTCCTCTCTGGGACAGAATCAAGGCAGGAATTTTCTTTGTTCTTACATTCCCGATCAAAGCTATCTTTGGCTATGCATTTTAATTTGAGGTGAAAAGATTATGCTTCTGCTTTTAACAGGCACAATCGACCCATCAGTATTTAACAATACAAACGTAAAAATTACTGCGGCACAGGAAAGACTTGAACAGTATGTGACTTCGATAAAAAGTTACATTGACACAGAAATTTTCGCTAATGTGGTTTTTGTAGAAAACTCAGGTGCAGCATTTCCACTGGAAGAAATTCAGGAGTACGCACGTCAGAAAAATCAGAGCTTCGAGCTTGTGCAGATTAAAACAGACGTGGCAAAGACTATTGAGTTAGGTAAATCCTACGGTGAGGCAGACTGTATCGAGCAAGGACTTCTCAGAAGTGAGCTTGCGAAGAAAGAAGAATTCTTTGTCAAATGTACGGGCAGAGTTTTTGTTAAAAACATTAAAAAGCTCTGCGGAAGAAAGCAGAATATAAACCGATTCCTTTTCAGAGATGATATGGATTGGTGTTACACACTTATATTCCAGATGAATATTCAGGAGTATAAAGATCATTTCTTCCGTTCAAAGGAAATCTGTGATGAGCGAAAAGGAATCGATATTGAAAAATCCTTTTATAAGATCATTATGGAGGACGGTATAAAATTCAAAAGCTTCCGTTCTTATCCGAATGTTGACGGCGTATGTGGCACTACGGGCACAATGTACAACGAAAAGTATGTTATGAAGAATTTCTTCACAAAGCTCGGCTTGTTCAGTCACAATCCGTTCAATAAGTTCATCTACAAAACCTGTGCACCTACATTTTTGAAACTGAAAGCAAAAATCAAAGGCAAATAACAAGTAAAAAATCCCCGTTTTCGTTGATATGCACCCCAAAAGTTAGACACTTTTGGAGGTGCATATTTTTTATGGCAAAGAAAGGGTCAATACAACAAAAATATAGTGCAGAGTTTAAAATATCTGTTATAATAGATATGCGTGAACACCATTTAGGATATAGAGAAACTGTGCGAAAGTATTGGGATGTAAATCAAGGGCAAGAACACAACTATCACAAACAGGTCCAACGGTGGGAACGCATATAC
>JAXJUJ010000079.1:0-2268 GCA_036309125.1 Acutalibacteraceae bacterium
GATTCAAACGGCTGGGTATATGATCCTGACGGTATTGATGTTGCTGCTCTTAAAGAAATCAAGGAAGTAAAGAGACAGAGACTTACCGAATATAAGAACTACAGACCAAATTCCGAGTATCACGAAGGTAAGGGTGTTTGGAGCATCAAGGCAGATATTGCGCTTCCTTGTGCAACACAGAACGAGCTTGAACTTGATGATGCAAAGACCTTGGTTAAAAATGGTGTAATCGCAGTTGCAGAAGGTGCAAATATGCCAACAACTGCTGATGCGACAAAATACCTTCAGGAAAACGGAGTGCTCTTTGCACCCGGTAAAGCTGCAAATGCAGGTGGTGTAGCAACTTCAGCATTGGAGATGAGTCAGAATAGTGAAAGACTCAGTTGGTCCTTCGAAAAGGTTGATTCAAAGCTTAAAGATATTATGGTTAATCTTTTCGACAACATTGATGATGCCGCAAAGCGTTACGGATTCCCCGGAAACTATGTGGTAGGTGCAAATATTGCAGGTTTTGAAAAAGTAGTAGATGCAATGAATGCACAGGGTATTGTTTAATACTAATAAATAAATATAAGTAAAAAGGCAAAGGCGTCTTTAATGTGAGAATTTTTACATTGAAGGTGTCTTTTGCTGTTTATAAGGAGATGTTTTACTATGAAAACCGTACCGGATTATTTTGGAAGCTTAGTTTTTGATGACAGAGTTATGAAATCTAAACTTTCATCAAAGGTGTACAACTCACTGAAGAAGACAATTGATGAAGGAGCGCAACTTGACTCAAATGTAGCCAATGCCGTTGCGGATGCCATGAAAGAATGGGCAGTTGAAAACGGAGCCACACATTATACACATTGGTTCCAGCCTCTTACAGGTATAACTGCCGAAAAGCATGACAGTTTTATTTCTCCTTCACCTGATGGCAGAGTTATTATGGATTTTTCGGGAAAAGAGCTTATCAAAGGAGAACCGGATGCTTCAAGCTTTCCTTCAGGTGGATTACGTGCAACTTTTGAAGCAAGAGGATATACTGCGTGGGATCCCACATCATATGCCTTCATAAAAGGAAAAACACTTTGTATTCCTACAGCTTTTTGTTCATACGGCGGCGAAGCCCTTGATAAAAAGACACCACTTCTCCGTTCAATGGAAGCGTTAAATAAGCAGGCACTTCGTATTCTGAAGCTTTTTGGTACAGAGGCTAAGTATGAGCATACGTCTGTCTGCCCGGAACAAGAATATTTCCTTGTTCCCAAGGAAATGTTTGAAAAACGTAAGGATTTGATTTATACAGGCAGAACACTCTTTGGTGCAAAACCTCCGAAAGGTCAGGAAATGGATGACCATTACTTCGGTGTAATCAAGCCGAGAGTAGAAGCATATATGACGGAACTCAATGAAGAACTCTGGAAGCTCGGAATCCTTGCAAAGACTCAGCATAATGAGGTTGCACCGGCACAGCATGAGCTCGCGCCAATTTATACAACTACAAATATTGCAACCGACCATAACCAACTTACAATGGAAATCATGCAAAAGGTAGCTGCACGTCACGGTCTTGTGTGCTTGCTTCATGAAAAGCCGTTTGCAGGCGTAAATGGAAGTGGTAAACACAACAACTGGTCTATGGCAACTGACACAGGTGTAAATCTTCTGTCTCCCGGCGAAACGCCGTATGAAAACGCACAATTCTTGCTGTTCCTTTGCGCAGTAATCAAGGCTGTTGACGATTATCAGGATTTACTCCGTATTTCGGTTGCAACTGCCGGAAATGACCATAGACTTGGTGCAAATGAAGCACCGCCGGCTGTTGTTTCTATGTTCCTTGGCGATGAACTGAATGCAGTTTTGGAAGCAATTGAAACAGATACACCGTATAAGGGTGCAGAAAAGACACAGATGAAGCTTGGAGTGGATGTACTTCCTAAGTTTAACCGTGATACAACCGATAGAAACAGAACATCACCATTTGCATTTACCGGTAATAAGTTTGAATTCCGTATGCTCGGTTCTTCAAATAGTATCGCTTGTGCAAATATTATGCTTAACGCTGCTGTTGCAGAAAGCCTTAAGATTTATGCTGACAGGCTTGAAAATGCAGATGACTTTGAAACCGCACTCCACGAAATGATTAAGAAAACAATCAAAGACCATAAGCGTATCATTTTCAACGGCAACGGCTACGATGATGAATGGATTAAGGAAGCCACAGAAAAGAGAGGTCTTTTGAACCTTCGCACAACACCGGATGCTATTCCGCATTTGCTCGAC
>JAXJUJ010000080.1:0-35458 GCA_036309125.1 Acutalibacteraceae bacterium
AACGAGACCAAGGGCGACGGCGTTACATACATTTCTGACTTCCCCGTACTTAAAAATGAAACCGAATTTATGGTTTATGACAAGGAAACCTTCCCTGCTGAAAGATACGAGATCAAGGTTGAAAGATTCCTTCTTGGTGGTGTACTTAAAAATGTCAGTTCAAGAAGTGAGGAATTCACAAGAACCTCAAGTGATCACATTTACGATCTCAGCCTTGAAAACGGTGAATATCGTATTACTCTTACTGACATCACTGCAACGAGAACTCAGGAAAGCTCTGCAGACAAACAGGAAAACACTACTGCTTCAACGACAGTTATTATCGACGTAACGGTAGACAATGACAATCCTGAGGCACTCGGTAAGGTCACTCTCGACTCAAAGCCCGGTGACAAGCCGCAGGAAAACAACACTGCGACAAGCACAGATTTCATTGAAGCTACTGATGAGGATTTTGAAAATCTCACTGACTTAGCAGACAATATATTCGGTACAGGTTATTTCGAAGGCTACGATACCTTTGATTGTGAAAAATCATCAATGGATTTTGTCGACAACGCAATTTTTACAACTTATTGGACTTTCTACGAATATATTTTCGATAAAGAAATCGATCGTAATCCACAGGAAAGCACTGATCCACTCAACAAATTCGGTTCGGCAGGGTTTACTGTTCTTCCGAAGGATGATATTAAGTGGTTATGTGAAAACATATTTAACCTTGAGTTCGACGAAAACCATAACGGCACATCGGGCTATGTATACGGTGAATATTACTACGTTGAGTCATTCAGTGCAGGCGGAGGCCCCGGTTACGTCCACGAACTGAAATCCCACAGCGTTGCAGAAGACAAATATGAGGTAATCATTGATGTCTTCGAAGAAGAGTTAGGCAACGAAAATCCTAATCGCAGACAAGTCAGATCAATAAAAATTACAGCTGAAATCAAAGAATCCGACGGAAAAAGATACTGGTCTATCTACAAAATTGAAAACTACACTCCGTCTTCAGAGCCATCACAGGACACACCTGCTGCGAAAGATATGTATGCTGAAAACGCTCAGCTCTATAATGAATTCATCAAAAACGGTGGCGTAGGTGATATCAGTGATCCTTACCTCGAATTCAAGTCCTGTCTTATCGATATGAATAATGACGGCACTTACGAATTGGTTTTAGAAATAACAAATACTGAGTATCCCGGAGCGTTCGGATATGGAAGTATGTCTTATGTATACGGAATACAGAATCAATCCGTAGTATTGCTCAAGGAAGTTGAGTACGGTGGCGGAACCGGCGGTGGCGATAAAATCTATGTAGAATATGACAATGTGGCACAAAAGCACTCTGTTTACATAGATTCTTTGGCACGTGACGGCGCCTGGGCTTCAACATACGCAGTTATACTTTTAGAGTATGATGGAAATCAGATCATCGAAAAGGAGAAATACGAGCGTTCACATTATTCTTTGGAGTCAGAAACATATAAGCCATACGTCGAAAAAGTAAAGCAAGAAACAAACCTTTACGTTTTGGAAACTTACAGTCTTATTTACTGTACACACAACGGCCAATACATCTCTGAAGATGAATTTGAAAACAATACAACCAATCGCTTTACCGAACCCACAGACTCAAAATATGAAACAAAAACAAGCACAGCGGACAATCCGCTCGGACTCTGATTAACAACGTAAAACGGTGGCAGAAAGTATAACTTTCTGCCACCGTCGGACTAATAACAGGGAGTAAAAAACGAATTGTTTTTTACTCCCTGTTTTATACTTTCATTAATACCATATCCAGCCAAAAAGGAGAATTACGATAAGCCACTGACCGAAAGAGTATTCAACAGTAACTTCGCAGGTATCAGTTGCGACATTGCCGTATTCATCAGTTACGGTGCAGGTAACAGTCGCACTTCCTGTATTCATTGCCGTGATTGTTCCGTCCTCATTTACGGCAACCACCGATTCATCTGATGAAGTGTAAGCTACAGTGTAGTCTACGCCTTTGTCAACATCAACTTTGATTGTAATGGCTCTTGTGTCCTTATAATTGACTGTCATATCATAAAGAGACACACCCTTGACCATACCAAGTGCAGGAATAGTTTCCTTTTCCTGATGTCCGCAGACAAGACACTTTCTGATCTTCTGACCCGTCTGTGTACACGTCGGCTCTTTGATTATATTCCACTGTGTAAAATCGTGACCGAGCGCAGGTGTTACATCTGTAAACGTCTTACCGCAACGGCAATAATAAGATTTTTCACCTGCCGTCGTACAAGTCACAGGAATATCATAAAGAACTGTCACTGTATCGTTTTCATCTGCGTGATTGACGAGGAAAACAACCTGTACATCCTGCGGCCACTCCTCAACTGAAACTAATGACCATTCATATTCCGTTCCGTCATAGTACACTTTTTCAAGCGATTCACAGTATCTGAATGCTGATTTTTCAATCACATCGATACCTGTCGGAAGCACAAAGGATTCAAGCGAGTAGCACCCGTAGAAAGCGTATCTGCTGATTTTTTCAATACCTGCGGGAAGCTCAATATTTGTCAGCGATGAGCAACTGTAGAAAGCATTCTCTCCTATGGTTTTTAAAGAATTGGGAAGCTTGATTGTGGCAAAAGTGCTGCAGTAACTGAAAGCGAATGCGCCTATATTGGTAACTCCCTCTGAGATAACGATATCAGAACACTTGCTGATATTCCACGGAGCATACTTATAATACACCTTGGCTGATGAAGATGCTGTATCTGTCCCGTAATCGCACATTGTGCCGTTACCTTCAGTCACGGTAATACGACTGATCGCTGTGCAACCGTCATAAACGCTCTTGCTGTTGTGCTGTACTGTTGATGCGGGAATACTGAGAGATTCAGCTTTTACACAACTGTTGAAAGCATTGCTGCCTACATATTTCACCCCGTCGCACACTGTGATAGCTTTGATTTTTTTTCTGAGTTTTGCCCACGGTACATCTGCAGGTGTACCATAATCATACATTCTGCCGTTACCATCAATGATCAGTTCACCGTCTCCTGTAAGTGCCCAGATCACACCTTCACCGCAGATACCTGAATACAAGGCAAAAACAAGTCTGCTTGTAAGAGCTTCATTGCCGACTCCTACAGTTATATTGTCCCAATCAGACTTTGTTCCTTCATAAAATGCATTTGTAAGCAGCGAACAACCTTCAAAGGCATTATCTGCAATCTCAGTCAGGGACATCGGAAGATGCACTGTTCTGAGGTCTGTACACTTTCTGAAAGCGTGCTTACCAACTGACTGTACACCCTCAGGGATAATAACACTGCCAAGAGCTGTACAACCGTAAAATGCATAATGCCCGATTGATTTTACTGATGGTGGAAACTCAATCTCCTTAAGGCTTGTGCAGTCACGGAAGGCTGTGTTTCCTATTTTTGTAATACTGTCGCTGAGTTCGATCTTTTCAAGATTTTCACAGCCTACAAAAGTATCATTTCCGATGTTGGTAATACCCTCGATTTTAAGTGAGCGTATCTGTGAACGGTACTTATCCCACGGTGCAGGAGAATCTGACGAATAGTTATACATAACACCCGAGCCTGTAATCTGCATTTCACCGTCTTCATACAGAACCCACTCGGCACTGTCACCACAGCTTCCGAAAGCAATATTTTTACTGTAGAGCTTATTAATCACTTCAGTTTCAACGGGTGTATGCTCAAACGAGATACAATTATAAATATCAACCGTGAGATCGTTTTTATCAGCTTTTGTTCCGTTTACTTTTTTATAGGTATAAGTCGCTATAACACTTCCCTTTTCACTCCAGCCCGTAGCACAAGCGCCCGAGAAAAGACCTGTCCTGTCATTCGAAATAGCAACAAAACCATCAGCGATGATGGTAACGATTTTTGTGCATTCTTCGAATTTGGATTTATTGTGAATTATACCGAAATCAAGAGAAGAGAACGCACCATCTTCAAGCTTGAGGCATACCACAAACTCAGTATCCGTCTCACTTACGGCATTGAGAGAAAAAACTGCTTTTTCAGGTTCCGGTTCGGTTGCTGAAGCAGTAAACGACATCGGTGCAGCCGTTAAAAACATTGCAAGTGTAATAAAGATTGCCAATACTTTCCTGAAGCCTTTTTTCATAGATATCCCTCCTGATCAGTTATTTCTTAGTTTTTTATACTCCTCTTCAGTAATTTCTATAACCTTTCCGTGTTTAAACCCATAAGGGAAGCTGAACTCCTCATCAGCACGCTTGAAATCAGCATTTCCCGGACAAGGTGAAACAAATGGTACATAACCCATTTTCTCCTTTTCACAACCAAAGAAATCAAGCATAAGGCACCACCTGCCATCCGGCAAGGTATAAGTGGTAGGACCTTCGTATGCACCCGGAGAATTGATATTTTTATGCATATAATCTTCAAAGCTCTCATCATGCTCAAACGGTCCGTAGAGATTTTTTGACGTTGCGTGCATATTCATCGGCGGATCCGACGAATTCTTATAAAACAAGTGGTACGTATCCCCCACCTTCGTTATATGAGAGTCAAGAATTTCATTTTTCTTAGTAAAATACAGCTTTGGTTCAGAAAACGTTCTGAAATCCTTGGTGGTGCTGCAGTAGATAGACATATGAGTAAAATTATCCTCTGCGACAGTTGAACCCCAGTGAATGAGATACTCTTCATTCTCCTCGTCAAAGAAAATTTCAGGTGCCCAGAGGCAGCCGAAATCATCCCTGCCGAAATAGATAAACTCCTGCTCTGAGAAATTCACGAGGTCATCCGTACGCCACATACAAAGACGTTTGCTGCCTGACGAATTGACTTTTTTCCAGTCAACGTTGTAGTTTTCATCCATACGGTATGCGATGCACAGATCAGTTGTGATTATCACGAAACCACCCGTATGCAGACGGACAATTTCAATGTCACGGCATCCGCGTTCGCTTTTAGTGCTCGTGAGAATCGGGTTACCGTCATTCACCTTTTCCCATCTGAAGCCGTCGGGACTGACAGAGAAATAAACCTGCTCTCCGTCCGGTGTAATTTTCTCTTTAAAATGAACAAACAAATATGGCATAATATCACCTTATTTTTTAAGTCTGATAACATTCCAGCTGAAAGGTTTGAGCTCGACCGTAAGATTTTTTCCGTCGAGTGACGGTACGGGATTATTGTGCGGTTTTACCTTGATATCGTCGAAGGTATTCTCATCTTTTCTGCCGTAGCCGTCCATAGATATGAATTCGCAGGGCTTGTAGCCTTCAAAATCCATAAGATTAACATCAAGAATCATTGACTCATCCATACTCTTGTTGACACAGAAAATCGCCATTTCTTCGTTCTCTTCATCATATGTTGCGATGGTTTCAAGGTAAGGAACATCGGTAAAATTCTTACTGTCATATTTCGGAGAGTCAACAAGCGGGAGAAGAGCTGCACCTCTGCCGAAATTTGAAAAATGCATAAACGGGAAATATGTCGGCTGTTCAAAAACACCGCCACCCGTCTGAGTAAAGATAGGAGCGATAACATTGACAAGCTGTGCAAGACAGGCAATCTTGACTCTGTCACAGTGACGAAGGAGTGTGATAAGCATTGAGCCGACGAGAAGTGCATCCTCAAAGTTATATATATCCTCAAGGAGCTTCGGGGCAACGCTCCACTTTTCAAACTTTGCATTGTTTGAATGGTACCATACATTCCACTCATCAAATGAGAGATTGATTGTTTTCTTTGAGCGTTTTCTTGCCTTGATATAGTCACAGGTACAGATGATTGAATAAATGAAATCTTCAAGCTCCATTGTAAGAGCGAGGAAATCCATTGCATCATCGTTGTGATTTCCGTAATACTGGTGAAGTGAAACGTAATCTATGCTGTCGTAAGCAATTTCAAGAGATTCTGCTTCCCATTTGCCGAATGTGGACATATTTCTGCTCGATGAGCCACAGAGAACTGTTTCGATGCCCGGTGATGTCCACTTCATAAGCTTTGAAGCTTCAAGTGCCGTTCTGCCGTATTCAACAGCAGTCTTTGCGCCCATCTGCCAAGGTCCGTCCATCTCATTTCCAAGGCACCAGAGCTTGATGTTATGCGGATTTTCAACACCGTGAGAGCGTCTTAAATCAGACCAATATGTACCTGAGGGATGATTGCAGTATTCGACGAGATTTCTCGCCTCATCAGGTCCTCTTGTACCAAGATTGACTGCCATCATACATTCAATATTAGCTTTCTTACACCAGTCAAGAAACTCATTTGTGCCGAACTTATTAGGTTCAGTTGTTCCCCACGCGAGATCAAGTCTTGTCGGTCTATTTTCAACAGGACCGACACCGTCTTCCCAGTTATAACCTGAAACGAAGTTACCTCCCGGATAACGTACAACCGGAACATTGAGCTTTTTAACAAGCTCGAGCACATCCTGACGAAGACCGTTTTCGTCTGCGGTAGGATGTCCCGGTTCATATATACCACCATATACGGCTCTGCCGAGATGCTCGATGAATGAACCGTATATACGTTTATCAATATCACCTATTCTGAATTCTTTTGCAAGTGTTACTTTTGCTTTCATATTTTCACCTACTAATACTATTTTAATACATTTTACCATATTTGTTGTGATATTCAATAGTTTTTTATACTTTTTATGCAAAAAACCACGACAAATCAATGTCGTGGTTTTTTGCATATTTAATTCCAGCGTTTAAAAACAACGATTTCGGGATCGGAGCCGCCTTCGCCATATTCACAGACAAGCAGGTATTTTTCATCTGCCGTTAAACCGTAACATCTGTCGCTACCCTTCTTTTCAAGCTGATTGATATAATATGTTTTTTCATTATCCCAAAGTTTTACAAACTCACCACAAGGCAAAGGAAATTCAAGATTAACAAAATCTCCTTTTCCTTGATAAAGCTGTGTAACAGTTTCCATATCCTGAATATTGAGTTCATTAAATAGATTTATCAGTTTGTCTTTCATAGTGAATATTCCTTCCGATTGCTTTTTTCTATCCACCTTTGAGGATTCTCTTGAATATACAGTATATGCTCATTATAATCCTGCTGATTTCTTATTATATGGTCAAAATATAATTTCTGCCAAACAGAAAATCCGATTTTTTTGGTAATATACCCTTTAAACTGTTTAAATATCCTTGCTGTTGTAGGGGCGTCCAGTGGACGTCCGTTTTCATCTGCATGGATTGTTAATATGAGATGAATGTGATCCGGCATAATAACATAACTGTCAACCGCTACAGCAGGATACATTTGAGGTATATTTTTTATCGCTTCTTCCACCCAAAATCCATATTGAGATAAGCGTATATCAGAAGGACGTCCAATGGACGCCCCTACTCTTTTCCAAAAGTAATTGCGACGCTCTTTAGTGCACAACGTAAAGAAATATGATCCCGGTGCACTATAATCGTAATTCTTTAAACGATTGTTTTTTCGTGTATGGTATACTTTTTCTTCGCTATTCATTTTCTGATTTTATTAAGCATCTTAACCGTTGAAAGCAAAAGCTTATAGCTGTGTCTTGAAAACAGCTCATAGACAAACTGTCTTTTTTTATCGAGATCAGACTTAATGAGATTCGGTTCAATAAATCCCTTATAAAACTCGTGCTCACTGATATCGTGAAAAATCTCAATTTTCTTTTCATCAGTCAGTTCAGTATGCTGAGCAATCAGCTTGACTATATTCATCGCTGATCTTGCAGAATTTGCAGCATAAATTCTCTCAGGATCTGAGCCGAGGAAATCTGAACCTGAGATATAATTACTCCAGGCAACAGAACGAACTGCAAAAATACTTTTATAGAGATTAGGATCTATTTTATGTGTAAGACTCTCCGGATTGGCTCTGTAATTATAGTAACACTCCGGAATAAAAATGATCTTCTCTGCATTGAAAACAGGATAAAGTGACTGCAAGAAATCATCACCGTTTCGTACAAAGGAATACTTTTCAGTATCCAGCGTGTCATTACGGTAAAGTGAGGTTTTAACCGCCTTAGTATTCAGTGAATTAAAATCTATGCTGAGAATCATAGCCGAGTAAAACTCGTTTCTTCCCTCTCCCTCAAATACTCTCTTTTCATTCCATCGGGGTGTACACTTTTTCCTTACACCATCGATTACCGGCTCATGGAAGAAATGAAGTATGTCGCACTCGTCTTCATTAAGCAGTTCATTTATTCTCTCGAGATAGCACTCATCGTAGTAATCATCAGAATCGCAGAAAATACAGTATTCTCCGTCTGAATGATTTACAGCAAAAACTCTCGTTGCAAATGAACCCTGATTTTCGTTATGAAAAACACGGATACGACTGTCTTTCTTTGCATACTCGTCACAAATCGCTCCTGAAGAATCCTTTGAACCGTCATTGATAAGGTTAACTTCAAAATCGGTAAAAGTCTGGTTCAATATCGAATCAACGCACTCGTGGAGATACTTTTCTGCATTGTATACGGGTACGTTAACCGTAAATCTGACGTTGCTCATATCAAACCCTCCTCTTATTTTAATTTTTCCGGCAAGGTAAGCCATGAACCTATCAGCTCATCACTATCCTCCGGATTATATCTGGTAAAGCCACTTGCTATTGTAAATGTCAGCTCTGAAAAATAGAGTTGACCATTTATTTCGTAAAAATCAACACGTACATACGGTATGTCTGCTGAAAGAATTTCCGAATATTCGAGCATTTTTTCATAATTTTCAGGTTTGGGCGGTATTTCGTCAAAAGGAAGGTATCTTCCGTGAGTAAACGGTGCATTTTTCCAGTCAGGTGTAAGCAACGACAGTCGGTCATTCTTTTTACCTTCAATGTTACTTGACACATAAATATACTTAGGCACACCGTTGAAACAGTTCACTTTATAGTTTATGATACCTGTCTTTTCGTTCTGCTTTTCGTCCTTCATATACTTTTCGCAGATGATTCTGTGAGGGATATCCTTATACTGCCACTCTCTGGAAACAATTGAATAATCCTCAGCAAGACCCTTGCGAAGCTCATTTTTCACCGCTTTGATGTCAAGACCTGCCTTATCCTTGCAGATACACATACCCAAGCCTGAATTGTGAGTACACTTAAGCACAAACTGTTCAGGAAGCGAATCAAAATCGATTTTATCGGGATCATCCCATACTCCGAGCAAAGGTACGAGATGCTCCTCACCTATCTTCTGAGCTATATATTCTCTGACAGCAAACTTATCCGCCATCATAGTATAGTCAGGTCTGCGATAATAAAGCTTGAGCCATTGCAGCTTTTCATTAAAAGTCTGCGGATTTTCAAGATTGAGCTCTTTGCCGAAGGTTGCCTTGTATAAACGTCTGAGATAGACTTCATCAGGCATATCATCATATCTTCCCTTGGCTGCAAATATCTTAAATCTGTAATCCTTATCAAGCAACAGTTTTGTACCTGATTTTATTAAATGTGCTATATCCATTTAAACCTCCGTAAAGAGGATTTATATTTCCTCTTCGTCGTCTTCGTAGGTCAGAAATTCTTTTGTAATATACACGGGTCTGTTTTTGCCCTGCATATACGTACGCGCAAGGTATTCTCCTATTATTCCCGTAAATATCATCTGTGTACCACCAATAAGAAGTAGTAGCGTAATTATCGCAATAGCTGAAGTGAGAGTTGAAGTGATAATGCCTACAAGAAGCGCTATAAAAAGATATATAAACGCAGATATTATCAGTCCCACACCTGCAAATGTAGCGATTTTCAGAGGTGCGGTAGTATAGCCCACTATACCCTCAACAGCATAAATAAACAGCTTTGACAGCGGCCACTTTGACTTTCCTGCAACTCTTTCCTGCACGATGTAGGGAATATACTTTGTATTGAAGCCTACAAAAGAGAACAAGCCCTTTGAAAAGCGATGATACTCTGTAAGCTTTACAACCTCATCCACCATTTTACGGCGCATAAGTCTGAAATCGCTTGCTCCGGAGTAAAATTCAACCTCGCTGATTTTATTCATCAGCTTGTAGAAAGCGTTCTTAAGGACTGATACGCCCTTACCCTCTTTTCGTTCATCCTGATAAGCTGCCACACAATCCGTGTCCGGATCACTGTCGAGAATGCTCACCATCTGAAGCACCACTTCAGGGCGCTGCTGTAAGTCCGCATCAATCACACAGGTATATTCACCTGTCGCCTTGCGAAGACCTGCATAAATAGCTGCTTCCTTACCAAAATTTCGTGAAAAGCTGATCACCTTTACATTGTCAGAAACCTTGTGAATCGCTTTAAGAATATCAAGTGTTCTGTCCTTACTTCCGTCATTGACAAACACAAACTCATAGTCTTCTATATTGTCAGTAAATACCCGTCTGGTTTCCTTGTAAAACTCATAAACAACATCTTCTTCGTTGTAACAAGGTACGACAAGTGATAATTTCATTTTATTCTCTCCTTTTATATGTTCAGCTCTCCTATATATCTTTCGAGAGCATCCTGCCACGTAGGCAGACGGTCAATACCTGCTTCATCAAGACAAGTCTTTGAAAGTCTTGAATTAAGCGGTCTTTGCGCTCTTGCAGGATACTGACTTGAGGGTATCGGATTAACTATGGCTTTTCTGCCGCCGAGCCTCATAATCTCTGCTGCAAACTCAGCCCACGAACAGTAATTTTCATTTGTGCCGTGATATATGCCGTATTTTTCTGTCACAATAAGATCGCAGATAAGACGGGCAAGATCAGGCGTATATGTCGGTGAACCGATCTGATCGGCAACTACATTAAGTTCATCGCGTTCAGCTCCGAGACGAAGCATTGTTTTAACAAAATTGTTACCGTTTATACCGAAAACCCACGATGTGCGCACAACAAAATATTTATCAAGATGCTTTCTTACGGCATTTTCACCTTCAAGCTTCGTTCTGCCGTAAACGCTTTTCGGATCAGTTTCGTCAGAGGTTTCGAACGGTGTATCTCCGTTTCCTCCATAGACATAGTCTGTGCTGACATAGAGCATCTTTGCATCAAGCTCTTTGCAGGCAAGTGCGAGATTTTCACTGCCCTCAACATTGACTTTGCGACAGTTTTCCTCGTCATCCTCAGCCTTATCAACAGCAGTATAGGCTGCACAATGAACCACTACATCAGGCTTATACTCCTTGATATAGGAGAGTGTCTGCTCCCTGTCGGTGATATCGAAATCCTGCAGATCAACACCCTTGCATTCAACTGCCCGTGAATCAAGTTCTTTTATAACATCGTAGCCTAACTGTCCGTTAAAGCCAGTAACCAGTACCTTCATAACAAACTCCTGAATCAATATGTAAACTCTACATCGCTGTCCTTAAGAAGCGGTGCATTCATATCTTTCTGTGAAAGGATAGGATTCTCAACGCCCCACTCGACACCGAGCTCCGGATCATCGAATCGTATACTTCTGTCGTCTGACGGTGAATAGAACTCATCCACCTTATACATCACTTCAACGTCATCAGTGAGAGTTACAAAGCCGTGCAGACAGCCCTTCGGAATAAAGAATGACTTCTTATTTTCACCCGAAAGCTCTACTGCATCCCACTGCATATATGTCGGCGAACCTTTTCTGATATCAACTGCAACATCAAGAATAGTACCTCTTATACAAGTAAGAAGCTTGCTCTGTGCTGTAGGATTGAGCTGACAGTGAAGTCCTCTGAGTGTTCCTTTTTCGGCTGAAAAAGAACGGTTATCCTGAACAAAATCAACATCAATTCCTACTTCGGCAAGTTTCTTCTTTGAATAAGACTCCATAAACCAGCCTCTGTTGTCACCAAAAACGTCGGGTTCAATTACGATAGCTCCGTCAACCTTTGTTTTAATTGCTTTCATAAACACAGCTCCTTATGGATTTTCCTTGCCCCATCTCGGGCGTTCACCGTTTTCAGAATATATGATTTTACCTTCAGCGACCTTCATAAGATGCTGACCGTAAGCTGATTTGCCATACTTCTTTGCTGATTCAAGAAGATTTTTCTTCGAAATCCAACGTGAATTGTATGCAATCTCTTCAGGAGCAGAAATCTTGATACCCTGAAGTTTTTCGATAGTTCTGATAAAGTTACATGCATCAGTGAGTGCATCAACAGTACCTGTGTCAAGCCATGCAAAGCCACGTCCCATAAGCTTGATGTCAAGGTTGCCGTTTTCAAGATAAATCTGATTGATATCAGTAATTTCAAGCTCACCTCTGGGAGACGGCTTGAGGTTTTTAGCGTATTCCACTACCTTGTTATCATAGAAATAAAGACCTGTAACAGCGTAATTTGACTTAGGCTCTTTGGGCTTCTCAACGATAGAAACAGGCTTCCCGTCCTTGTCAAACTCGACAACACCAAACTGCTCCGGGTTGTCAACGTAGTAACCGAAAATTGTAGCTCTGTTTTTATTTTTAGCAGCCTGACGAAGCATATGGCCAAATCCGCTGCCGTAGAAAATATTGTCGCCAAGTACCATTGCAACGCTGTCTTTACCGATGAACTCCTCACCTATGATGAAAGCCTGAGCAAGACCGTCAGGACTTTCCTGAACTGCATAGGAAAGCTTAAGTCCGAACTGAGATCCGTCGCCAAGGAGAGTCTTGAACTTAGGTGTATCGTCAGGAGTAGATATAATAAGAATCTCTCTGATACCAGCAAGCATAAGAGTTGACAACGGGTAATAAATCATCGGCTTATCGTATACCGGGAGAAGCTGTTTACTTGTAACCATAGTTAAGGGATAAAGTCTTGTGCCGGAACCACCGGCAAGAATAATTCCTTTCATTCGCTTTTACCTCCATTAAACATCGTGCCTCCGTGACAGTCGATGCCGACAATCAACGGAAAATCTTTAATCCTAATTCTTTTTACTGATTCACAACCAAGGTCAAAAAATGCAATTTCTTCACACTCTTCGACACATTTCGCCGCGAGAGCTCCTGCTCCGCCTATAGCACAAAGGTAAACCGCCTTGTTTCTGCATATAGCATCGCAGACAGCTTCATCGCGCTCACCTTTTCCTATCATTGCCGAAAGACCTTTGTCAAGCAGAAGGGGTGCAAAGGGGTCCATTCGACCTGATGTAGTCGGTCCGCATGAGCCTATTGCCAGGCCTTCAGGTGCAGGAGTCGGTCCTGCGTAATAGATACAACTTCCGTCCAGCGGGAAAGGCAGCTCTCCACCCTCATTTATAAGGGCAACGAGTCTTTTGTGTGCCGCATCACGTGAGGTGTATACGGTACCTGAAAGAAGCACTCTGTCCCCTGCTCGAAGTGTATCCGCTTTAGCTTTAAGCTCAGCCGTATCAAGAACATACTCTGCCATTATTTTAACTCCTTAAGAAGCTTTTTGAGAAGTTTCTTCACATCATCAGGCTTCGCATTTTCATTTTTTTCAATTTTTTCAAGGGCTTTTGTAACACGCTTACGTGCATCGGCAAGCTTATCATCCGCAGCTGCAACAAGCTTTTTAGCTGTATCTGATGCAGTTTCAACAAGTTCGTCGCACATTCTGACTGTTTCTGACACATATTCATCACTGCCCTGCGACCCTGAAAGTTTATTTTCAAGCTCCTCTTTGTCTGCAATAAGCTCGTTCACTTTTTTATTACACTCGCTGATCTCGGCTTCTGCTGCCTTCAAATCTTCTCTGAGCTGTGTGACCTGCAGTTCTCTTTCTTCAAGATCACGCGAAAGTTTTGTGTTTAATTTTTCCTTTTCCTCAAGCAAAACTTTATATTTCTGCTGGGTGGTTTTAAGCTGATGAATATAGCTGATTACTTCCACTCTGTCGAATCCGCCAAACGGAGTCTTTTTGAATAAAACATCTTCTTTCACAGCAAAACCCTCCTTTATTATTTTTTGACGTAAAAAATCTTTGTTACGTTGAGCGCTGATGCCGATGTACCATTCTCAGCAGGATAAATGTACATATCTCCTGCACCGTAGGTATCATATGCGCCTGTATTTTTAATGTAAGCAAAATTCTTTTTGTTACATACAAAATTATTAAGACTTACATCTGTATCGATTTCAGTATATTTTCCGCCGCTGTAAACAGCCACATCCATAATCTCAACATCTGCCTGCTTTCTAGTGAGAATTATAACATAATCCTCTTCCGACACAAAATACGTGTAAATATTGTCAGCGAGATGTTCCTTTCCCTTAACGGTCGAATGTCTGTAAAGTGAAACCTTGCCTGAATCGTTTTCCTTTGTATAATAAAGTGCGCCTTCTTTGAACTCGCACTCAGCAACATTTTTGTCGATCAGTTCACCCTTTTTGATCTCTTTTTGTGTAATTGCATTGCGGTAAAGATTACCGTCAGACAAAACGTAGAGAGAATCCTTTTCGCCAAGGATAAACTTTGTCTTTTCGACCTCGTACTCATCCAGAGTGTATTCCAACACCATCTTCGAGTCATACCAGGTGTATATGCACTCATCTGAAAGACCGTGCGAATTGCTCAGTACTTCCGTCACGTGGTCAATAGCTTTTGTGACATTATCATTTTTAGCGAGTCCTACAAGAGTATCCATCTCAATCTTACTGTCTACTTCAATTACAGACTTCGCATAGATAAGCCTTGGCAGACCTGTAGCTGAAAATCCAAGCACATTTTCAAGCATTATACCCGATGCAAGCTCTTTGGTCGTGCCGTTATACATATAGCAGGTATATGTGTCCTTGACTGCAAGACCAAGATCAATTCTGTCAAGCTCTTCACGGATATCGTCTCTGAGAAGCTTGGCATTGTACTTTTTCTCAGCTGCAGTGAAAGCATTATAATCCAACACATATCTGTCAAAAATAAACCCGACATTAACCATATAATCGCCCTCAACAGGACGTTCAAGGGTTGCATCCGTGTCAAAATACGGATCATTAATGAAATCTTTCCAGTCAACCGTAGCAGTGTCCTTAGTGAAGTAGTAGAGGTTACCCGTGACTTCATAGTCATTCATATAAACCTCACTGACATTTTCGCAGATTACCTTCGGCTCTTCATAATTTTTAACACTGTACACATTAACGGCATTCTTTTCATCTGCCGCAAGTGTATAAAGCACCTCGAATCCGTTTTCTTCTGAGTCATAGAAAAAGACGTGATTTACTTCACTGGCAACGTTTTGTGAATCTTCACCGAAGCGCTTTCTGTGAAGCGAATAGATCGAGCTGATGCGTCGTGTGAAGTAAATGACATCACCTTTTGCAGGGAGAAATACCTCTTCGACATTAGAAGCTACAAGCTCCGTAGTGCCGTCTTCTGCACTGTAGAGATAGTAGTTTTTCACACCATCGACAGTTTTGCTAAAGCACATAAAGCTACCGTCAGAGTTTATATACCAACCCTCATCAATGCCGTTGTCGATATAGGAGCCTTCTTTATTGAGAGACTTTTTCTTACTTACATCTACAACCTTCAGGTCAAACTTACCCGTTTTTGATGCAGTCTGAGTACTGTAGTACAGCATCATACCGTCATCTGACATCTTTACTTCCTGAACCTCAGAAAGCTTGTATTCGCTGCCGTCAGCAAGAAGAATCGTATTATCCTTCTCCCCTGCATAAACTGACAGCACGGGAGATTCGTTTTTACCGCTTCCGATAATCAGTACTATAGCAGTTGTCGCAAGAGCCACTGTAAGTATCAGGCTAACTGCAGCTATGATAAACTTTTTGAATTTTTTATTTGAAATCGCAGAAAACGATCTTTTTTTCTTTTTCAGATCTGACTTGTAAGAGTCACTTTTATCATCAGAAATTTCTGTTTTTTCATAATCGGGAACTGAAACATATTCAAGAGGCTGAATATCACCCGAAAATTTCATACCTTCAAAAATTGGCAAAAGCTCAGACTTATCCATCGCCTGAGCATCATCATTATTTTTAGTTGTTTCAAACTGTAAATCGTCGTTGTTTTTCATTATATATCCACCTCGGATTAAATGAGACAAACATATTATCCGCTGTACCTGACTGCCCTGTATATACAGGACAGTCAGATAAATACGAATTATTTCATTGAAATAGCTTTCTTTGCCTTTTCAACAATGTTTGAAGCGCAAAGACCGTAGATCTTAAGCATCTCAACTGCCGGGCCTGAAGCACCAAATTTATCTTCAACACCTACACGTACTACAGGTACAGGATACTCTTCACAGACTACCTCTGTAACTGCCGAACCGAGTCCGCCGATGATATTGTGCTCCTCAGCTGTAACGAGAGCGCCTGTCTCCTTAGCTGCCTTGAGGATGATATCCTTATCGATAGGCTTGATTGTATGGATATTGATAACTCTTGCAGAGATGCCTTCCTCTGCGAGCATATCCTTAGCAATCATAGCTTCATTTACCATAAGACCTGTTGCGATGATAGTAACATCGCTGCCGTCAGCCATTTCGATACCCTTGCCGATTTCAAAATTGTAATTATCAGGGTCATTGAATCTGGGCACTGCAAGTCTGCCGAAACGAAGGTAAACGGGACCCTCATACTCTGCTGCTGCAAGTACAGCTGCACGAGCTTCAACATCATCTGCAGGGTTAATGATAACCATGCCCGGAATCGTTCTCATAAGTGCGATATCCTCACAGCACTGGTGAGAAGCACCGTCTTCACCTACCGAAATACCTGCGTGAGTTGCACCAAGCTTAACATTAAGGTGAGGATAACCGATTGTGTTACGCACCTGCTCAAAAGCACGTCCTGCAAGGAACATTGCGAATGAACTTGCGAAAACTGTATGACCTGTAGTTGCAAGACCTGCTGCAACGCCTACAAGGTTTGACTCTGCGATACCTGCATCGAAAAATCTTTCAGGGAAAGCCTTCTTGAAAGCACCTGTCTTGGTAGCTGCTGCGAGGTCAGCATCCATAACGATAAGATTTTTATCTTTTTCGCCTAATTCAACCAAAGCCTTGCCATAAGCATCTCTGGTTGCAGTTTTAATTACATCTGCCATGATTTAAGCCTCCAATTCTGCAAGTTTTGCCTGAAGTTCAGCCATTGCCTGCTCGTACTGCTCAGCGTTAGGAGCTGTACCGTGCCATGAGCACTGGTCTTCCATAAATGAAACACCGCAACCCTTGACTGTCTTGACAATGATAGCTGTCGGCTTACCCTTGAACTCTGATGCTGCTTTGAAAGCTGCATCGATTTCATCAAAAGAGTGACCGTAAATTTCAATAACATTCCAACCGAATGCACGGAATTTCTCAGGGATAGGATACGGAGAGTTAACCTCTGCAACTGAGCCGTCGATCTGAAGGTTGTTGTTGTCAATTACTGCGCAAAGATTGTCAAGACCCTTCGCTGAAGCAAACATAGCTGCCTCCCATACCTGACCTTCCTGAATCTCACCGTCACCAAGCACTGTATAAACTCTGTAATCCTTATTGTCGATCTTTCCGCCGAGAGCCATACCAACTGCTGTTGAAATACCCTGACCGAGTGAGCCTGTGCTCATATCAACGCCCGGAGTGAGCTTCATGCTCGGATGGCCCTGAAGCATTGAGCCGGGTTTACGGAGATTTTTGAGCTCTGATACAGGGAAAAATCCCTTGTGTGCAAGAACTGCATAGAGAGCAGGAGCTGTATGACCCTTTGAGAGTACGAAACGGTCTCTGTTCTCATCCTTAGGATTTTTCGGATCAACATTGATGTGTTCAAAATAAAGATATGTGAGAACATCTGCTATTGATAATGAACCACCCGGATGACCTGATTTTGCATTGTAAACGCCTTCAATTACACCCATGCGAACATTGCATGCCTTGATCTGTAACTGTTTTTTTGTTGTTGCGTCCAAAATAACACCTCCAATAAATTAACAGGTACGCATTAAGCGTCACCTAATGATTGGCTTTTTAAAAAGCTCGTAAAGTACTCAGGCAATTCTGCCTGAAGCTCAATGTATCTGCCGTCACGAGGGTGAACAAAACCGATTAACCCTGCATGAAGGCACTGACCACCAAGCGAAACAACTCCGTTTTTCGGTCCGTAAACCATATCACCTGCCACAGGATGCCCGATATGTGACATATGGACTCGGATCTGATGAGTACGTCCCGTTTCGAGAGTCACTTTTAAAAATGAAAACTTATCGCTTTGTGAGATTACCTCATAGTGCGTCACAGCTGAACGTGAATTCTTTTGCGTTACACACATTTTCTTGCGATCTTTCGGACTTCTTCCTATCGGTGCATCAATCGTACCACTCAGCTGTTTGAACTTACCGTGGACTACTGTTCTGTACTGCCTTGTAAAAGAATGTTCCTTAATCTGAGCAGCCAGCTTTTCGTGTGCAAAGTCATTTTTCGCAACTATAAGAAGTCCGCTTGTGTCTTTATCAATCCTGTGTACTATGCCCGGACGGATGACACCGTTTATGCCTGAAAGACTGTCTCCGCAATGGTAAAGAAGCGCATTTACAAGTGTACCGTTGTAGTTGCCCGCCGCAGGATGAACAACCATCCCTCTGGGCTTATTTACTACAAGAAGGTCACTGTCCTCGTAAACTACATCAAGCGGAATATTTTCAGGTTTAGCTTCAATTTCGACAGGCTCGGGCGCCATAAAGCTTATCTCATCGCCTGACGAAAGCTTGAATCCTTTTGAAACTACCTTTGAATTGACGGTTACTTCACCGTCTTCAAGTATTCTCTGGATATGTGAACGTGTATATTCCGTAAGCTCTGACAGCGCTTTGTCTATCCTTACGCCGTTGAATTCTTCGGGCACGGTGATTAAAATCTCATCCATTGTCATCACCTGCTTTTTTGAGTTTCCGCTCTCTTATAAGATCGTAAACCGTATAGCCCATTATCATAAACGCGCCACAGGTAACAAGTATATCCGCAAAGTTAAAAACAGCAAAATCCATAAACTGAACCTCGATGTAATCAACTACAAAACCACGGAATATTCTGTCGATAAGATTTCCCAGTCCACCGGCGATAACTATGACAGCACAGACACTGTAGAACTTATCCTTGATTTTACCCATAAGCAATGCAGCTATACCACCTGACAACAGAACAGCCGTAAAAACTGAAAGTAAAACAGTGCTGTTGCTGAAAGAGCCGAAAGCGGCACCCGTATTTCTGACATAATGCCAGCCGATAAATCCGTCTATAAAAGACATTTCTCTGATCGGCCGAAGATCACGTTCAACAAAAAATTTGATAATCTGATCGATCGCCGTGAGAACAGCGATCGCGATCAGGCTGGTTATTTTTTTCATTATTTCTTAAAAAAGCTCTTGAATTTAGAAGCGAGATCATCGCCACCGTTGTTACCGCCATTGATGTCTTCGTCAAATTCATCCATATCAGCTTCTTCAATTTCAGGAGCTGCGCCGTATGATGAGATTTTGTCCATATTGAGATTGAAACCACCGTTTGGTCTCTCCTCGTTTTTCGGCTTTGTGAACATTACATCGCCTGAAGACTTATTACTCTCAGAGAAGTAACCAACGATTTCGTTAAGATCAGTATTTGAGTCATCTTCTACTGAAGGAAGGATAAATTCGCCCTCAGACTCTTCTTCAGCTTCCACAGCAACAGGCTCCTCGGCAGCGTAATCATAACGCTCATCCTCAGCGTCTGTATCTTCTGTCTCCTCGATCATCTGCTGTAATGTATCAACATTTACACTTTCAGCCTCACGCTCTGCATAAACAGGCTCTGCGTAAACGGGTTCTGCATACTCCGGTGCTGTCGGTGCGAATACTCCCTCCTGAACTGCTTCTTCCGGAAGATAAACAGGTTCTTCTGCAAACACTGATTCAGGTGCATATGCAGGTTCTTCAACCTGAGCAACAGGCTCTTCTTCAACAACCTCTTCTACTACAGGCTCTTCAACTACGGGTTCTTCCGGAGCTTCTTCTACAGGCTCTTCCTTCTGAGCGTCAAGCTGTGCATAGACAACCTCAGGAAGTGTCTCAATAAGCTCAAGCTGCTGTGCATAAGAATCAAGAATCTGCTTCTTGAACTTTGTAACCTCAATCTTCATCATCTCAAGAGCTGCTTCCTCTTTGATCATCCAATCTCTTGCTGAAATTGCAGCTTCCTTTGACTCATGAGTAGCATCATAAACAATCTTTTCTGCCTGCTTCTTTGCTTCTTCAACGAGAGCCTGTGCCTGATATGCAGCATTTGTCATTTTCTCGTTTATCTCAGCATCAGTTCTGGCATTTTCAGCAACTGCTCTTGCCTGAGCGTCAGCTACCATAGTGTCAGCCTTTTCTCTTGCTTCACGCTGAATCTGCTCTGACATACGCTGTGCTGTAAGAAGTGCATTGCGGATATTATCTTCGTCATTTCTATACTCTTCAAGTCTTTCAGCAAGCAGACTTATCTTTTTGTACATTTCACCGTTTTCACGGAACATCTGCTCATAAGAAGCAGCAACCTCCTCAAAGAATGCATCAACACTGTCAGCTCTGTAAGCATTACGTCCCGATGCCTCAAAATGATGATTCTTAATCTTTGCCGGTGTTAACATTTTCTCGTCCTCCTGTATTTAAACTGAATTTATTATCAATAATTTGAATAATCAAAACCGTCAAGAAGTTCGCCTGTAAGCGGAACATTGTAAGGTGTGATTATATAAGCTCTGCCTGCAACTCTCTTCATTTCGCCACCGTTTGCATAGGCAACACCGCTTAAGAAGTCGATGATTCTGACAGAGACATCATTGGGACATGTCTCAAGATTGAGAATAACAATTCTCTTCTCATTGAGAACATCAGCAACTGAGCCTACATCCTCATATCTGTCAAGCTTTTTGAAAACAACGTGTGCCTTCGCTGCTGTAGCTGCAGGTGCAGAAGCACGCATATCAACTACCTTTGAATCAGATGTCTCTCTCGGACGGTTGAAGCCGAAATTATTGCTTCTTACATCTCTTGAATAATCGTCATCTCTGCGGTCATTTTCGTTCATATCCATATCGTCAAAGTATTCCTCTTCGGAAACATTGAAAATATTTTTGAATTTATCGCCAAAACCCATAAAAAAGTCCTCCGTTATATTTTAATATACTCTTCTGCCGAAAAGAGATGAGCCGACACGTACCATTGTAGAACCTTCGAGTATAGCACTCACATAGTCATCGGACATTCCCATAGACAGAATATTCATACTAACATTATCTAATTTTTTTGCCTTTATGTCAAGAAACATTGTATACATATTTGAAAAAAATTTGCGATTTTCCTCTTCATTTGTGCAAATGGGTGGAATTGCCATCAAACCTTGTATTTTTATGCCCTCAATTTCCGACATTTCACACACAGTTTCGCAAAGCTGCGACGGATCAAGTCCGAATTTACTTTCTTCTCCGCCAATATTTACCTCGACAAGTACATCAGTTATTATTCCCTTTTTCTGAGAAACCTTACCTATTTCCCTGGCAACCTTTACACTGTCGACTCCGTCAATCATATCAACTTCGCCTACAATCTGACGCACCTTATTTGTCTGCAGATGTCCTATGAGATGCTTTTCAACACCTGACAAATTCAGCTCTTCTCTTTTGCCGAGAAACTCCTGCACTCTGTTTTCACCTATAAGGTCGATGCCAAGTGACAGAGCATGATTGATATAAAGACTTTCAACGGTTTTGGTAACCGCCATAAATCTAATATCGTCAGGATTTCTGCCGCTTTTTACAGCTGCCTTAGCTATATTTTCGGTTATGGTTTTGTAGTTTTCTTCTATATCTCTAAAACGTGCTTTAACCAACGCTTCGTCCATTTTTAAGATCCCTTCCCTTCACTATAACTTCGTCGTAACGTTGTACCGGTTTGATTCCCTGGAAAGATGATGAGTCACTTCTTACTATAGAATAGTCACCGTCGGTGTATATTACCTCTACTCTACGTGCATTCATAACTGTACCGCGCAGAATGTAAACAACAGTCATAATTTCAGGCTTACTTGTCTGAGTTGTTGTGGTAGTCTCAGTACTGCTGCCTGTAGTAGTTTCCTTTGCAGGGTCGTAAGTATGAATAGCACTTGTCTTTACCTTGTAGCCGGTGTATTCATCAACTACAAGCTCAACGCTCTCGACACGCATATTAGCGTACGTTTCATTCATCACATTACAAGAAAGTGCAATGGCAATCATACCGTCCTTTTCAGGAGAAAGATGCTCTACAATTACGGTAACATCTTTATATCCGTATTCAGGTATATTAACCTTGAGCGAGTCTCCCTCTTCGAGGAGCTTGGAGTACTTACTTTCAATATTGGCAAGGATATACCATTTGTAGCTACCCACAATCTTTCCTATTTTTCCATTGACAGTCTTGGGTGTGTAGTTAAGAGCCTTATCTACATCTGCAATGGTAATTTCTGAGAGTAAATCATAGTCCACAGCACCCTCATAGCCGTCAATATTGCTGATATAATAGCCTGAAATCGGAGCCGCCACATTTTCTGTGGAAATATCCTTGGCTTCAAGCTCGGCAATACGTTTATCAAGAGCTTCTATCTTCGAGTCAATATCAATCGTACCATCCTTGAGCACCTGCTTACTTGCAAGTGAATCCTCGAGACGGTTTACATTGTCACCAAGAGATGCATAGCTTCTTGAATTTATGGTTTTAAGAAAAGCTGTGTATGCATCGTCGATATCTTTATTGAGCTTCTGCATATCGAGTGCATCAAGTTCTGTCTGCTCACTGAGCTGGATGTATCTGTCACGGATTTTCAACGACTCCTCAAGCTCAGCAAAGTCAGCCGCATCCTGCTCTTTTGTACAGATTCGCACGACAGAATCTCCGCTGGCAACGCGATCGCCGTCTGCAACAAGCGGAACAAAAGTACCGTCTGCTTTGCCGTCAATATACTGCTCATCACGAACAATAAAAGCATTAAGATTTACTGTATCCTGAACTGTAACTTCATCAACAATTTCTGTTTCATACTCGCTGTTGTTAGTTTTGAAAACATCCTGAAAAAGATAGACCATAACAGCGACAATAGCAGCGATACACACAGCATTTACCAATTTTTTATTTTTTAACATACCGTTACTCTCCTTTCCATTCCGTTATTTTATCAAATACTGATTTGTACATATCCTCTTTTTCTGAAAAGGAGTCAAGCAAAAACCAGTTTATATCCTTATTTCGTCTGAACCACGTAAGCTGCCTTTTGGCATATCTTCTCGTTGCCTGTCTTAAGTTGTCCGCAGCCTCACTGAGTGAAATTTCACCGTCAAAATACGGTTTTAACTCTTTGCAACCTATCGCTTGTGAAGAGGTTGACGTGTTTTTCTGCGAAAGATAATCCTTCGCTTCAGCTTCAAGACCGTTTTCAAGCATTATGCCCACTCTGCGGTTAATTCTCTCATATAGAAAATCTCTGTCCTTTGCATCAAGACCGATAAACAAAACTTCATACGGACTTTCAGCGTGAGAATTTTCAATCTGCTGAGTCATTGTTGTTCCCGAAGAATACCAGACCTCGAGTGCACGTACAATACGCTTGATGTTATTCGGATGCATCTTTGCGGCGTATTCGGGATCAATTCCACGAAGCTCATCAAGAAGGCTTTCGATACCTTCATTCTCAACTCTCTCAAGAAGCTTTTCTCGGACCGCTTCATCAAAAGAATCCTCTGTAAGCTGTACATTATTGAGAAGAGTGTCAATGTAAAGCCCTGTACCGCCTACGATTACAGGCAGCTTACCTCGTGAATGAATATCACTGATACACTCGCCCGCAAGCTTCTGATACTCTGCAACACTGAAGGTTTCCGTATTGTCAAGGAAATCCATCATATGGTGTGGGACGCCTTTTTTCTCCTCTTCTGAAGGCTTAGCTGTTGAAATATCAAGGCCTTTATAAATCTGCATTGAATCAGCTGAAACCGCTTCGCCGTTAAACTTAAGACAGATTTCAACTGCAAGGTCGGATTTGCCTGATGCTGTCGGGCCGACAACAGCTATAACCGGTATTTTACTCATCAGGCATCCTCCTTTACTTTATACTCTGCCGAAATTCTTTTCTATATCTCGTTTTGTAAGCTCAATAAGCACAGGTCTTCCGTGCGGACAATATCTTATGTCAGGGTTATTGAGAAGCTTCTCAACAAATGAATTGAGTTCAAATGCCGTAGTCTTATGCCCTGCTTTTATCGCAGCTCTGCAAGCTGTTGAATGGTAAATCCAGTCAAGCTTTTCGGGAATAAGCTCTTTTCTGTTTTCTGCAAGATAGCTTGCAAGCTCCATCACAACCCCTGAGAGATCTGAATCTGCAACAGCCGTCGGACATTCATTAAGAATAACCATGCCGCTGCCGAAATCTTCAACCGAATATCCCGCCTTTGCGAGTACCTCGAGGTTATCAAGGACAGCAGAATATTCCTCCTTACTGAGAGTTACGGTAACCGGCACAAGAAGCATCTGAGTTTCGATATCGCCCTGAGATGCTCTGTATTTTTCAAACAGCATACGTTCGTGAGCCGCATGCTTGTCTATAAGCAGAAGCTTTTCACCCTGTTCAACAAGAATATAGGTTTTGAAAGCTTCGCCAATAACTCTGTAGGGCTCAACCTCAGGAGCTTCTTTTTCTTCAACTGCTTCAATTTCTACAAATTCCTCTTCCCTGACAACTGCAGTCTCAGGAATTTTCACTTCCTGCTTTGTTTCTTCAGGTATAATTTCAGTTGCGCTTTCCGTAACCGGAATTACGTCTTCTTTTATTTCAATTTTTTCTTCTTTTCTGATTACAGTAACGGGTGGGATAAGATCCACTTCATCCTTCTGCACCTTAAACACAGAATCATCGCGAAGAATGTTAACTGTTTTTACAGGCTCTTTTGATGATTGAACAGGAGCTTTGCTGAATTCTTCTGCAGTTGTTTTCTGCCAGAAATCGTCTTTCGAGACCTTTTCAAGCTGCTGTTCGTAAATCCTCAACTGTTTACCGCTTACAGGCTGAGGCATATACTGCTTCTGCACAAACTGATTCGATTTGTGCTGAATATTCGCCTGTACCCTGCTGTCACCTTCGGTGAGCGCTGATTTTGCACAGTAATAAACCGCATTAAAAATAAGCTTTTCATTTGCAAAGCGCACTTCTGTTTTGGCAGGATGAACATTGACATCAACACTCTGTGCATTCGCCTGAATATTGAGAACACAAGCAGGGAATTTTCCTGCCATAATCTGATTTTTATATGCTTCCTCAAGAGCTACAAGACCTGTACGGGTTTTGATAAATCTGTTATTGAGGAAGAAAAACTGCATTGTCCTGTTTGGTCTTGCACTGAACGGCTTTGAAATGAAGCCGCTGACCTTTATCCCGTCGAGCTCATACTCCGCAGGAATAAGATTAGATGCAAAATCCTTTCCCAGAACACTGTGAATAGTGCTTTCAAGTCTGCCGTCACCCGTTGTGAAAAGTGCATCCTTTCCGTCACGGATGAAGCGTATGCTCACCTCGGGATGCGAGAGTGCAATTCTGTCCACAACACCTGCAACCGCATTCGCTTCGGTAACATCCTTTTTAAGAAATTTCATTCGTGCCGGAGTGTTGTAGAAAATATCTCTGACGATAAGAGTTGTTCCCTCAGGACATCCTGCATCATCAAGGAGAATTTCCTCTCCTCCTTCAATGCAATAGCGTGTGCCCATCTCATCGCCTTTGGCACGGGTCATCATCTCAACTCTTGAAACAGCTGCTATTGAAGCGAGTGCTTCACCGCGGAAACCGAGGGTGAGAATAGAATTAAGGTCATTTTCGTTTGCAATTTTACTTGTAGCGTGGCTG
Organism: Acutalibacteraceae bacterium; assembly: GCA_036309125.1. Taxonomy (GTDB): domain Bacteria; phylum Bacillota; class Clostridia; order Oscillospirales; family Acutalibacteraceae; genus CAG-488. Next base: position 25,828 of record JAXJUJ010000080.1, read on the forward strand.
ATAAAAGCCTTGCGCACGTTTTCACGGTCAATTCCGCAACCATTGTCGGTTATGCGTATATAAGTTATACCGCCTCGTTGAATTTCGAGCGTGATTTTATCAGCGCCTGCGTCAATGGCATTTTCCATTATTTCTTTTACTATAGAGGCAGGTCTTTCGACTACCTCGCCTGCCGCTATAAGCTCAGCAAGATGTTTTGGTAATATATTAATTTCAGGCACTCAAATCACCGCCTTGTTTTTATATTTTTTCCGCTTCCTTTTTAAGCTCATAGAGCATCTGAAGAGCCTCAATCGGAGTCAGAGTATTGACATCAACTGTCTTTAATTTGTCTACGATTTCGTTTCCTGCATTTGAGCCGAAAGAAAGCTGCATTTCATCCTCTTTCGGAGCTTCAACAGTACGTACAACGGTAACAACACCCTTTTCCTCAAGCTCTTTGAGGATTGACTTTGCTCTGCTGACAACAGTATTTGGTACACCGGCAAGCTTTGCAACCTCGATACCGTAGCTGCCGTCTGCGCCGCCTCTTATGATACGGCGAAGGAAGGTTATGTCATCACCACGTTTTTTGACTGCTATGTTGTAATTCTTTGCGCCGTCAATTTCGCCCTCAAGCTCAGTAAGCTCGTGGTAATGAGTTGCAAAGAGTGTTTTTGCGCCAAGCTTCTTTGAATCAGCGGCATATTCAAGCACCGCACGTGCGATACTCATACCGTCAAATGTTGAAGTACCTCTGCCGATTTCATCAAAGATAAGAAGGCTGTTTTTCGTTGCATTGGCAAGGATATTTGCAACCTCGCTCATCTCAACCATAAATGTTGACTGTCCCGATGCAAGGTCGTCCGATGCACCTACACGGGTGAAGATGCTGTCAACAACACCTATCTGTGCACCTGAAGCAGGAACAAAGCTTCCGCACTGCGCCATAAGCACGATAAGCGCAACCTGACGCATATAAGTCGACTTACCTGCCATATTGGGACCTGTTATGATTGCACAACGGTTTTCACCGCAGTCAAGCGTTGTGTCATTTGGCACAAACGGTGTATCCTTGACCATTTTTTCAACGACAGGATGTCTGCCGTCCTTGATTATAATTTCATGTCCGTCAGTCATCTGAGGACAGGTGTAGTTATTTTTAAGAGCGACATTCGCAAGTGAACACAGTGCATCAACCGTCGCAACCGCATGAGCAGTTTTCTGAATTCTGTAAAGCTCCTGAGCCACACGGTTTCTGACCTGAACAAAGATTTCATACTCAAGCTTTACAATTCTCTCCTGAGCTCCGAGAACCTTTGACTCAAGCTCCTTGAGTTCGCTTGTTATGTATCTTTCACAGTTTGCAAGTGTCTGCTTTCTGATATACTCTTCAGGTACAAGCTCCTTGAATGAGTTCGGAATTTCGATATAGTAACCGAACACACGGTTATAACCTATCTTCAGCTTTTTAATGCCTGTTTTTTCCTGCTCCGTCTGCTGAACTGCTGCGATATAGCCCTTGCCGTTTTTAACGATATCACGGAGAGAATCAAGCTCGTCATTGAAGCCGTCCCTGATCATTCCACCTTCTCTTACCGTGAAAGGAGGTTCTTCGTCTATCGCACCATCAATAAGCTTTTCAATATCTTCAAGCAGGTCGATATTCTGACACATCTCAGCAAGCAAAGCTGATTTGCAGCCTGATATGCAGGATTTTATATCCGGCAGAAGTCTGATTGTAGAAAGAAGTGAGCGAAGCTCCTTAGCATTGGCAGTTTCATATACGATTCGTGCCATAAGTCTTTCCATATCGCTGACATCTGCAATATTTTCAATTTCATTGTTAAGAAGAAGTGAATCCGAACAAAGCTCCTGCACAGCATTGTGTCTTCTGCTGATTTTAGCAATATTCAGAAGAGGCTGTTCAAGCCAGCTTCTGATAAGACGCTTACCCATCGCAGTCTTTGTCTTGTCAAGAACCCAGAGAAGTGTGCCGCGTCTTTCACGGTTACGCATTGTTTCTGTGAGTTCAAGGTTTCTTCTTGATGAGAAATCGAGCTTCATAAACTGATTATCTGAGTAAAATTCGATTTCTCTGATGTTATCAAGTCCTGATTTCTGCACCTCTGAAAGATAGTCAATAGTTGCACCCAGAGCGCAGACAGCCTCATCATTACCCTCGATGCCAAGCTCTGTGAGGCTTTTGCCGAAGTGACTTATTATCACTTGTCGGCTGTAATCAACATTGATTTTTTCAGAATCGATTTCATCAGCCGTGCATTCTACACGGTTTCTGACAAAATCACGTATTTTATCGCTTTTTATAACCTCAGAATTATATCTGATTTCCGTCGGCATATATCTGCCTATTTCGTTTACAATTTTGTTTGCAGGGTTCTTCTCATTGATCTGCGTAAGATTGAGTTCACCCGTTGACACATCGGCAAAGCACACGCCTGCCGATGCACCGTTAAGCCAGACGGAACAAAGGAAATTGTTTTTAGATTCATCGAGCATACTGCTTTCGATAACAGTACCCGGTGTGAGAATTCGTACAACGTCACGCTTTACAATTCCCTTTGCCGTAGCAGGGTCCTCGGTCTGTTCACAGATGGCAACCTTATAACCTCTTGAAACAAGACGGGCAATATAAGAATCAACGCTGTGGAAAGGTACACCGCACATCGGCGCACGCTCTTCCTGACCGCAATCCCTTCCTGTGAGAACAAGCTCAAGCTCACGGGATACAGTTTTAGCGTCTTCAAAAAACATCTCATAAAAATCGCCCAGTCTGAACATGAGAATCGTATCCTGATAATTCTTTTTTATCTCAAGATACTGTCTCATCATCGGCGTCATTTCTGCCATCTGTTTTCACCTCAGTAAATTTTATCTTCCTTAAAAATTAGTGGCAACCACCGCATGAGCTGCATTCGCCTGAGCAGTTATGCTCGTGAGCAGCGGGGTCACATGTTGCAGGATCTTCACCCTGAACACACATTGCAAGAATCTGTGTGAGATAGTTCATCATATCGTCAACAGCCTTTCTTGCTGCTTCGTACTTCTGCATATTCTCGTTTGCCATTACTGCTGCATAAACCTCTGAGAATTCCTTGTCATAAGCCTGAAGCTTCTCTTCGTTTGCATCGTCCTTTGCAGCCTCGTGCTGATAAGACATATGGATGAGCTGAATCTTGTTGATAAGATCGTTAAGATCTGTGTCAGCCTCGTTTACCTTTCTTGCTTCGTGAAAAGCAAGGTAACGCTCGTCCTTCTGAATTGCAGCGCCAAGCTGTCTTGTGAGTTCAATTACGTCCATTTTAAAAATCTCCTTAAAATAAATTTAATTTATATAATTATTAAATTATAAACTTCAGTTATTCGGCAAGCTCGCCGCGTACAATCCATGTAAGCGGATCCGTAACTTTAACCTTGCAGAATCTGCCGATAATGTCTTTGCCTTCAACCTCGGGGAATTCGATCATTATATTTCCCTGAGTTCTACCGTTGAGCACGCCTTCCTTCGCATAGCCTTCACAAAGCACGGTATAGATCTTACCCTTCATATTCGCTGTACGTTCACCCGCAATTTTCTCCTGCAGGTCAGTAAGCTCCTTAAACCATTTGCCTTTTTCTTCACGTGACACTGGATCAGGCATTGAAGCAGCCTTTGTTCCGGGTCTTGAAGAGAATATGAATGTGTAAAGTGAAGTGAACTTAACCTCATCGATGAGAGTGAGTGTATCTTTAAGCTCCTCGTAAGTTTCGCCCGGAAAGCCGACAATTACGTCGCTCGTCATTGAAAGACCGGGCATAACCTGACGTGCATAGTGTGCAAGCTCAAGATACTGCTCTCTTGTGTAGCCTCTGTTCATCTCTTTAAGCACACGGTTGTTACCGCTCTGGAAAGGCAGATGCAGATGCTTTGCAACCTTGTCACAACGTGCCATCGTATCAAGAAGCTCCTTTGTGCAGTCCTTAGGATGCGACGTCATAAAGCGGATTATGAAGTCACCTTCAAGGTCATTTATCTGCTGCAGAAGCTTTGAAAAGTTGATATCACAATCAAGGCTTTTGCCGTAGGAATTGACATTCTGACCGAGAAGAGTTATATCCTTACAGCCTAAAGCGATCAGCTCTTTTGCCTCTGCGATAACATCCTCAGGTCTTCGGCTTCTCTCACGTCCCCTTACATAAGGAACGATACAGTAGCTGCAGAAGTTGTTACAGCCGTACATTATAGGAAGCCAGCCCTTGATATTTCCGTCACGTCTTACGGGAAGATTTTCAGCAATCACGCCATCTGAATCCTCGCAGGAAAATACACGTTTACCTGTACGAAGATGCTGATAAATCAGCTCGGGGAGCTTATGGATAACGTGTGTACCGAAAACAAGATTGACAAACGGATAGCTTTTTTTGATTTTCTCCGCAACTCTCTGCTGCTGCATCATACAACCGCACAGTGCTATAATGAGATTCGGGTTTGATTTTTTAAGCTTTTTGATAGCACCTACATTTCCGTAAATTCTGTCCTCAGCGTGCTCACGGATAGCACAGGTATTGTAAAGAATGAGATCTGCATTTTCCTCTTTATCAGTAAAATCATAGCCGATTTCTGCAAGAATACCTTTTATTCTCTCGCCGTCAGAAACATTACCCTGGCAGCCGTAAGTGTGCACAAAGGCAAGCGGTCTGCGGTCAAGCTGAACAGATAAAAGTGAAGCTGCAAGTGCCGTATATTCTTTTTGTTTCTCCAACTCTTCGGCTGAAACGAAGTAGCTTTCCGAAGGCTTTACGGTGCTCAAAAGCGACACCTCTCTTTATAATTTTATAACTAATAAATTATACAATATTTTAAACGATAATGCAACATAAAAAGTATGAATAAAATTAAAATTCTCCGCCGCTTTTACACGACGGAGAATATTATTATTCAACTGATTTGAGAGTTTCTGCCATCTTGACTTTGTTGATTTTGAAAAGGATCGGCAATGACGTAAGCACCGTTACACCCCATATAATCAACTCTGCTACGAAGAAGCTCCACCACGCGATACTACTGCCGTAAAGGATTGTATCAACTGATATAAGATTAACGAGCACCTTGTGCAGGAATATACCTCCGACAAGACCTATAATCGTTCCTATCAACGTAGAGACAAGGTTTTCACGGATGACATAGAATATTACTTCACCGTCACTGAAGCCTATCACCTTGATATTGGCAATCTCGTGCGTTCTCTCGCTTATATTGACATTTGAAGTGGTGTACATAACTATCATTGCGAGCAGACAGGCAGAAAGGATAAACAGCACCACAAGCACCATTACCTGATTGATTGCAGTATCAGCTGTACGCGACATAGCCTGTGCCGTAGCTGCACCTGCAACGTCTTCAGTACTGAGATATTCAGCAGTGAAACCGGATATTTCATCCTCAGTGAGATAATCCTTAAGTGCACAAACAAGATACTTGTACTGCGGAGCCTCAAAGAAAACCTCTTCATAAGTTTCAGGTGCAAAATACGCATAATGATCAACGTAATTTTTTACGACACCCGCAACCTTCACCTGATGTGTTATTTCATCTGAATCGGTAAAGAACACCGTGTCGCCTGTACCAATACCCAGATTCTGAGCAAGCTTCTGAGAAAGGACCACTCCACCCTTTGAAAGGTCTGCAGAACCTTCAATTATTTCAAGATTAATGTAATCTGAAATATTCTGTATATCTGCCGGAACAATGACGTGAACGCTGCCTGATTCGGTTTTATCCTTATCAGCTGAAACAGTCATGGAAATATTTGAAATAAGCATTGCTGCAGTTACGTCATCATCGTTACGTACATTTTCAAGCACTGCACTGTCTTGCGGATTCTGCTGCGCATTGAGCACAAACTGAACATCATAATCGAAGATGCCGTCATCACTGTACTGAGCTGAAGAAACATCTGTAACAGAATTAAAAAGTCCAAGCGATGAAAGTATAAGCGCTGTGCAGCAGGCTATAGCTATTGAGCCGACAGCGACACGCTTTCTGCTTCTGATAACTGTTCTGATGAGAAGCACAATACCGTAAGGCAATCTGCCCCAGAATTCAGGCAGTTTTTCAAGAAGTGAACGGCGGTTGTATCCTATCATCTTCGGTCTCATAAGTGCTGCAGGGTACATTCTGAGCTCACGGATGACCGCCAGGAATGTAGCCACCATTGTGGTTACAAATGAAACTCCAAGTCCTATGAGGATATATTTCAGATCAAAACGTGCGCCTACATTAGGCACCGTATAGACGATATCAAATATAGAGTAAACGGCCGACGGGATCACGCATGTTCCGAGAACGCCACCCACAAACGCTCCGCCTAACCATGCAAAGAGCGAATAGAGAATGTATCTGCCTGTTATAGTGAAGTTGGAATAGCCGAAGGATTTAAAGAGACCGATTGCCCCCCTGCTTTCTTCGACATTTTTCATCATAATCACGAAGCAAGCAATCATAGCCGTTATGAAAAAGATTATGGGGAAAATATCTGACATTGAGAGAATATTATCCATACTCTTTTTAAACGCTGAATGACCTGCAAGCTGAGGCTGTGTTGTGGTCTGCCACGTAATACTGTCGATGTTATTAAGCGTATTCTGAAGCTTTCTCAGATCAGCATTCAGTGCTGATTTTTTCGCCTCAACATCTTCCTTGAGCTGAGTGAGCTCATTATCAATGCTGTAGTAACGCGACTTGGCATTGTCGAGGTCATACTGCTCCTTCTGTATCTCACGATTACCGTTTCTGAGTGCCAGTGAATACGTTATCTGTGACTGAGTTACTCTTACATTCAGAGAGTCAAGCTCCGCCTTCTGCTTCTCGATAGTCTGACTCAGCTCGAGGAGCTTTGTCTGACCCGAAGTGAGCTTGTCCATCGATGCCTTGTGACGCTGAAGAGTAGCCCCGTCGGTATCGTAAGCTGATTTTGCATCCTCGTACGATTTTTTTGCATTGTTGTAAATAGACTGAGCGCCTTCGTGAGCAGTACGGGCTGTAGCGAGTGCTACTTCGTCATTTTTTATTTCATTACGTGCATCAGCGAGTTCAGCATTCAGCGATGAAATATCATTCTCGCAGCCCGTAATTTTGGAATTGAGGTTGTTCACGCTGCTTTCATATGAAGCCAGATCATTCTTCTTCTGTCTTAGAGATTCTTTTTTAAACAAAAGTGATGCAGACTCTGCTGAAGTAAGAGTTTCCTTACTTTCGAGTGCAGCGATCTCGTCCTCAAGCTTCTTAATATTGTCTTTAAGTGTCGGGATAGTCTGTCCCGTCAGAGTGTCAAGCTCGGTTTTGAGACTCTTAAGCTGAGAATTGAGTGTAGTCAGCGACGCATTCATCTCATTCACTCTGTTTATGCGTGAATTGATTCTGTTTTCCACATCAGTAAGTGCAGCTTTTTTTGCACTCACATCAGCATTCGCTGTCTGCATAGCACCCTCAAGCTCGTCGAGCTTGATTTTGTCTGTGGTATGCTTAGCATTCAGGTCATCATAGATTACCTTCAGTTCATTATATCCCTTGATTTCAGAGCTCTGACTATCAAAGCTTTTTACGTTCGCTTCGTACTCTGATTTAAGCTTACTAAGGCTCGAGTTCTGAGAATCGAGCGTTGCTTTAAGCTGTTTTTTATGACTTTCGTTCTGCTCTTTCTTCTGTGCAAGAATTTCATCTTCACTTTCAACGTAAGCCTTGAACTCATCGATTTCCTTCTGCTTTTCAGCTATCTGTTCAGCACTTGACAAATCGTACTCGTCTATCTGAGCCTGCTTTTCAGAAATCTTAGTGCTGTACTCGACCTTCAGCTCTGAGAGTTTAGAGTCGATAGAGTCTGATGATATGAGCTTGATCTCAGCAGCAATAGTATCGACGATAGATTCATATTCAGCGGAAAACTTATCATAAATATCATCATAGTTTATTTTTATGAAAAGCTCATTGATTTCATCTGTAATAAAGTCAGCCTCATTTACATAAACGAAGCTGCTTAATGAGCCGGAGCCCACCTGTGTAGTGCCTCGCTCATTTGAGATGTACATAGGCGAATCCACAGTGCCTACAACCGTCAGCTCCTGCACCTTAAGAGAATCAGAAATGCTCGAATCGTCAACCGAAAGCTTTATCACTGAGCCTATACTCAATGAGTCATACATTTTCACTGCCGTAGCATCAGCGAGACATTCTCCCGGTTTCTCGGGATAACGTCCGTCCCTGAGGACAACTCTGTTGACATAAGAGTCATCAGCCTCTCCTGTCTGAGTGAATTTTTTAGCCTCGGCGACATCAAGTGATGAAATACGGCAGCTGAGCTCAGTACCGTTGACATCAACGAGCGCGGCATCGCCTACGCTGACCACGGCATCGATATACTTTGACTCGACAACGTAATCAACCTTGTGAATTTTTTCTATTTTTTCAATATCCTCCTGAGTGAACGGTATCCTCGAGGTTACCCTTATATCAAGAAGATTATTTATTCTGAAATACTCGTTTGCAGAATATCCCATCGCAGGCGAAGAGGATTTTATGCCTATGAAAAAGCTGATTCCAAGCGCTACGATAACTATTATGGACAGGAACCTGAGCCTGTTCGTTGATATGCTGCGAAGAGTATCCTTTAAAAAGGTCTTCTTCATTTACCATTCAATCCTTTCAACAGGCATAGGAGTTTCATTGAGTTCGATTTTACTTATTTTACCGCTTCTCATCGTGATAATTCTGTCAGCGATAGGAGAAATCGCACTGTTATGTGTGATGATGAGAACTGTCATATTCATAATTTCACTTGCTCTTTTAATAAGGCGGAGCACCTGTATACCCGTCTCATAATCCAATGCGCCTGTAGGCTCGTCGCATAAAAGCACCTTCGGCTTTTTAACAAGAGCACGTGCGATAGCTACTCTCTGCTGCTCACCGCCGGAAAGCTGTGACGGAAAGAGATTTGCACGATGTTCAAGTCCGACAAGTCGCATAAGCTCCATACAATCGACCGCCTTGTTGCTGAGATTTGCAACAAGCTCGAGATTTTCAAGTGCAGTAAGATTAGGAACAAGATTGTAGGACTGAAAGATAAAGCCTACATCGTCACGTCTGTAGTGCATCAGTGCACGTTTTTTGAAATCAGTGATAATTCTGTCGTCAACAGCAATCTGTCCCTCTGTGCATGAATCCATACCACCAAGCACATTGAGCAGTGTGGTTTTACCTGCGCCGCTCGGTCCGACAACAACGCAGATCTCGCCCTGCTCGATATCAAAGCTGACATCTGAAAGAGCGTGAATACGTGTATCTCCGACTTTATAGATTTTTGAAACGTTTGCAAACTGAATGTACGACATAAACGCACCGCTTCCTTATTGATTTTCATAAATATCCATTCAGCATTATACTATAAAAATTATCCTTTTGCAATAGGTAGTATTTGCCTGAAAATATAGTATCTCTGCCGGGTGAATGCAGGTAAATTCGGGGTTGTAGTGTTCTTTAATGGTGCAGATATTAGGCCCCCTTGCCTAAAGGGGGCTGGCACGACGAAGTCGTGACTGGGGGATATTTTTAAAGAAAACAACGATATTTCAATGTTTTTTCTAAAAGTATCCCTCC
>JAXJUJ010000081.1:0-9178 GCA_036309125.1 Acutalibacteraceae bacterium
ATGTTACTCTCACCGTATGAAAGGTTTTCAAGTGCGCAGATTATACCGTGCTTTTCGCAAAGGGGAGCAACATGATTTTTAAGAAAGAAAACTAGTCTTCCGAACGCTGTTTCGTAGCTGACACCTTCGGGAAAATTTCGTGCTCCCGAAGAACCCATAACCACAATCTTTATGCCGAGCTTTTTGGCTTTGGAAAGTGCTGAATCCAGATATGCATCAGCTTTTTCGTAGTCAGGGTTGTCAACCGTGATTTTATATTCACCGGGAAACATACGGTTTGCCGCTTCGTAGGAATATCCTTTTTCTTTTGCTTCAGCTGCAAGACTGTCAATTTCATCGTCGCTTAATTCGGAAATTCCGCCGAGATTCAATTCGTGAAAATCAGCACCTGAGTTTTTTATATCATCTTTTGAACTGAAACCGCCTGTAAAACCAAAACGGAAACCTGACATATCAATCACTCCTTATCATTGTTCGTTCTGCCAATCCTTGCAGACGTCAACCCAGCCGATATAATTCTGAGCGTACTTTTCAAGGTCAGCGGGGGTCATTTCTATTGCACTGTTTGAGCTGCCGACGGCAGGGAAGACGGTTTCAAATCTTCTGAGAGATTCGTCAAGATAAGTTTTTACACCGTCTCTGATACCGAACGGACACACCCCGCCGATTGCGTGGCCGATAAGCTCGACCACTTCGTCGGGAGTAAGCATTTTAGCTTTAGCACTGAATGTTGCTTTATATTTTTTGTTGTCAATCTTTGCATCACCTGCGGCAAGAATGAGTATCGGTTCTTCGCCGATTTTAAAAGAAAGCGTTTTCGCAATTCTTTTTCCCTCAACACCGACAGCCTGAGCCGCAAGCTCAACAGTTGCACTTGAAACGTCAAATTCAAGAACCTTATCTTCCAGACCGAACTGTCTGAGATATTCTTTACCTGCCTAAATGGACATCAGAAGATACCTCTCTTAGAAAATAATTCTTGACTTAACCTGCTCAACGATGAGGTCAACGAATTCGTCGATACCCATAGCACCGATATCGCCTTCGCCGCGTTTACGTACTGATACGCAGCCTGCTTCGATATCCTTGTCACCAACGAGAAGCATATACGGAATCTTTTCGAGCTGAGCTTCACGGATCTTGTAACCGATTTTCTCACTTCTTGTGTCAACCTCGCAACGGATACCTGCTGCTTCAAGCTTTGCCTTTACATCGTAAGCGTAGTCGTGGTGTCTGTCAGCAATAGGAAGAAGCTTGACCTGAGTAGGAGCAAGCCATACGGGGAAAGCACCTGCGTATTTTTCGATAAGAAGAGCAAGTGTTCTTTCGTAACAACCGATTGATGTACGGTGGATGATATAAGGATTCTTCTTGCTGCCGTCTGAATCTGTGTATTCCATACCGAATTTTTCAGCAAGCATCTGGTCAATCTGGATTGTGATGAGTGTATCTTCCTTGCCGAATACGTTTTTGATCTGAATGTCAAGCTTCGGACCATAGAATGCAGCTTCACCGACACCGATTTTGTACGGGATTTCGAGGTTATCAAGAATCTTCTTCATAACGCCCTGAGCCTCATCCCACTGTTCAGCAGAGCCGATGTATTTTTCTGTATCTGCAGGATCCCACTGTGAGAATCTGTATGAAACGTCATCATAAAGACCGAGAGTCTTAAGGCAGTAAACAGCGAGTTCAAGACAGCCCTTGAATTCCTCTTCAAGCTGGTCTGGACGGCACATAAGGTGACCTTCAGAAATTGTGAACTGACGTACACGGATAAGACCGTGCATTTCGCCTGATGCCTCGTTACGGAAAAGAGTTGATGTTTCGTTATAGCGAAGCGGAAGATCACGGTAAGAACGGGGACGGTTAAGATATGCCTGATACTGGAACGGGCAAGTCATGGGACGAAGTGCGAATACTTCATCATCCTTTTCTTCGTCACCGAGGACGAACATACCATCTTTATAATGATCCCAGTGACCTGAAACCTTGTAAAGGTCGCTCTTTGCCATATACGGTGTCTTTGTGAGCTGCCAGCCTCTTCTCTGCTCCTCATCCTCGATGAATCTCTGCATAAGCTGAATGATTCTTGCACCCTTGGGAAGAAGAATGGGAAGACCCTGACCGATAAGCTCGTTTGTTGTGAAGATTTCGAGTTCACGACCGAGCTTGTTGTGGTCACGTTTCTTTGCTTCTTCAACAGCTGCAAGGTACTCTTCCATTTCATCTTTCTTAGTGAAAGCTGTTGCATAGATTCGCTGAAGCATCTTCTTTGTCGAGTCACCACGCCAGTAAGCGCCTGTGCAGGATGTAAGCTTATATGCTTTTACTCTGCTTGTGTCAGGTATGTGCGGACCTGCGCAGAGCTCAACAAATTCGCCCTGCTTGAAGAATGAAATCTTTTCACCCTTGTCAGCGTGTTCCTTGATAAGCTCAACCTTGTAGATTTCGCCCTTTTCTTCCATCATTGCGATAGCTTCGTCAGGATCAAGCTCAAACTTTTCAAGCGGAAGAGCTTCCTTGACGATTTTCTTCATTTCAGCTTCAATTTTTGAAAGGTCGTCTGCAGAGAAAGCCTTATCAACATCAAAGTCATAATAGAAACCGTTTGCAATAGCAGGGCCGATTGCAAGCTTAGCTTCAGGGTAAAGTCTTTTAACAGCCTGAGCCATAATATGCGAAGCTGTATGTCTGAATGCTTTCTTTGCTTCCTCATCATCATCGAAAGTGAGAATTTCAAGTGCACAGTCCTCGTTGATAGCAGTGCGAAGGTCTGCATACTCACCGTTTATCTTGCAAAGACAAGCAGCTTTGTAAAGACCCATACCGAGGCTTTTTGCAACCTCAGCAGCAGTGATGCCGTTTTCAAACTCTTTAATGACATCGCCCTTAAGTGTTACTTTTACCATAAATTTTCCTCCTCAGAGTATTATTGTTTAGTTTGGTGGGGGACAGCAGAAAAACAAAAATGCTCCATCCCTTCATAAAAGGGATGAAGAATAAAACTCCACGGTTCCACCCGGATTGCGGCAAGCTGCCGCCACTCTGACTGCCGTAACGTGGCAAAACGTCATTCCTTGTTTCGGAACGCTCTCCGCAGTGGTAACTGAATCACAGATAATACCGTACTTGCACCAAGTGTACGACTCTCTGAAAAATCCGCCTGAAACAGCCTTCTGCATCAACGATTTCAATATTGATATAATTGTATTACTAATATTTGAAATTGTCAAGAAGAAAAATCAGCAAAAAACACCTTGTTAATAATTTGTTCATAATTATTAGATATTTTCGCAAAAAAGAAAATATACACTTTTGTACTGTAGTGTTGTATAAAGAGAAATACGTCTTTTGAAACGGAGAAAATAAAATGGCGAAAATAAGAACAAAAGTAAGCTATACAAATTATGGCAATTTTCCTGATATGGATACGCTCAAAGAGATCATTCTTTACGGAAGAAAGATAGGCGGAGACAAGAAGCATCTTGTTTTTAATAACTTTGAGGGTGAAATTCAGGAAAAGTGCTTCAGAGAGTCTTTTTATGATGCAGAAGGTCTTGGCCAGTATCTTTATGACTGCGGAATGGTAGACAAGAAGGTTGCTATCCTCAGTGAAAACAGCTACTATTGGGCAATCTGCTATTATGCTTGCGGTATGTCAAGACTCACTTGCGTACCTCTCGATGCAAAGCTTCCTGATGCTGACCTTACTGAGCTTATGGAAAGAAGTGCTTGCAGCGCTATTATCTATACAAGTGAATATGCAAGTGCTATCAAGATGATGCAGGCATCCGATAAGGTTGTAATTAAAGAATACATAAAAATGGAAGATTTTGATGAGATTGTAAAGAAGGGTCACGAGAGCCTCGATGCAGGAAACAAGAGCTTCCTTGAAGAAGAAGTTAAAGCAGATGACCTCGCGTTCATCGTTTATACTTCAGGTACAACAGGTAAGAGTAAGGGTGTTATGCTCTCTCACAGAAACGTTTCTTCAAACGCTATTGCTACCTGTCGTGCTATGACAGCAAGCCATACAATCGCAATCCTTCCTTTCAACCACACCTTCTCATGGGCAAGTGCTCTTATCGCATGTCAGCTTCTTGCAGAGTGGGGTTACATCTGTAAGGGTCTCAAGGACATTCAGAAGGATATCGCTACATACAAACCTCAGCATTTCTCAGCTGTGCCTCTTGCAGTTGAAACAATTTACAAGAGAATCTGGTTTACAGCAAAGAAGCAGGGTAAGGATGAGATTCTCAAGAAGGGTCTTAAGATCAGTAACTTCCTTATGAGATTCGGCATCGACGTAAGAAAGAAGCTCTTCAAAGAGGTTCTTGAAAATCTTGGCGGCGAGCTTGAAATGATCATCTGCGGCGGCGCATACCTTGATACTAAGTATGAAAAGGGACTTTACGATCTTGGTATCCACGTTGTTAACGGTTACGGTATCACTGAATGCTCACCGGTTGTTACTGTTAACAGACTTGATGATTTCCGTTTCGGCAGTGCAGGTAAGGCGCTTGACTGTAATGAAATTAAAATTCACGAGCCCGATGAAGACGGCATAGGTGAAGTTTATATCCGCGGTACAAATGTTATGCTCGGTTACTATGACGAGCCCGAAGCAACAGCAGATGCTTTTGATGACGGTTGGTTCAAGTCAGGTGACTATGGCTATATCGATAATGACGGCTTCCTCTTTATCCGTGGCAGAAAGAAGAATATTATCGTTCTTAGTAACGGCAAGAACGTTTCTTCTGAAGAAATCGAAGAAAAGCTTCTTGATATCGAGTATATAAAGGAAGTTCTTGTTTACGAAGAAAACGGTGCAATCACAGCTGAATTCTTCCTTGATACGGTTGCTCAGCCTGATGCAATAGAAAAAATCAAGACCGATGTCAGAGAGTTCAATAAAAAGATGCCCGCGTTCAAGCAGGTTTCTAAAGTCAAAACACGTGACACAGAATTCCCGAAGACAACAACTCTTAAAATCAAGAGAAATTATAATAACAAGTAATATATCAGGAATAACAATTAACTGCCTCACTTCAAAGCGAAGTGAGGCAGTTGTTTGTTTTTATTTGATTGAAGCAGATCCTGCAGGGATCAGAATTGTTGAAACTGAACCGTCATTGTATGTGATTTCCATTATTTTGCTTTTGTTTGAACAGAAGCCGTATACAACTGAGTCGTTCAGAAGTGATTGGATCTTGTTTTTCTCGGTTATCTTATACTGAATATCGTCGAAAGGAGAATTAATATAACCGCCGTAATTTTTCATCCACATATTCATCTGTTCACCTGTCCAGTAAGCAGAATAGAAAACAGGGAAATTTGAAGAATTATTGTTTCTTCCGTAAAGCTCACTCATTGTTGCAAGCTTAATGTGCTTGATATCATCAACAGTTTTACGTGCTTCAAAATATTTCATCAGATCATTTTCCTCGAGGTAACGAACGGTATTTTTCATATCTTTGGTCACAACTACCGTTTTGACATCATCTGAATTGAGGTTCCAGGATGTCTCGAAGAAACCTTTGCCGGAATATTCTGCATTCACTTCGGCATTTTCTCCGAGAAGTATATAAGCTGACTCGCTCAGACCGAATGAAATGATTCCCAATTCGTCTGCTGCTGAATGGTGGTAATACTGATCTGTAGTTATATTCTTCATATCGGTAAGAATAGCACGGTAAAGCTCTTCGTCAACAAGACCGATGCTGTGAGCGCCCGACATATCTTTCGGGAACAGGTAACAGCAGGCATTTGCAATATGACTTGCTTTGCTGAAGTTGTAAGATCCACCATTGTGGCTGATGTAAAGAAAATCATCGATGGCAAGATAATCGTTGTTACTGCTGTAGAACGGTTCTTCGCCTTCGTAAGCTTCTTCAGAGTACTCACCGGAATTATATTTTCTGTATCTTTCAAGGTCAAGATCGATGTTCGCATAGTCGTGCAGTGCATCCTTGGCAGACTTGGTATCGTTGAGATACAGTAGCTGAAGGATTGTGTCTTCAGTACTTTCGGAATAGTAACGCTTAACAGTACTGCCGTCCTTCAATGTATAGTTAACGGTAATGTAAGTTCCGACAGCATCGGGTGCATTGTTTTTGATTTTACCGTCTTCAATCAGCTTTTCGTGGAGCTTTAAAACTTTTTCAATGTCTTCATCTTTTGAAAAGATAAGTCCTGTAAACTGTTCAGAATAATAAAAGCTATGATAAATGTGCTGACCGAAGCTGCTGGGGTTAACGATAAAGCTTTCTCTGAGATTCTGAGGCTTCAGAGCGAAATCAGAAGTGTTTGAAAGACTGTCCTCCATAAAAATCAGGTGAGGAGAGGTTACGGTAACGGAAGCGATTTCGCTTTTCTCAGGGATGTATGATGAGTAGCCGAAAAGACCCGTAGAAAATACCGCAAAGAAAGCGGCAAAACCTACTGCATATGCAGGAAAGTGCTTCAGAGCACATTTAATTTCTTTTTTACGCTTGTAGCCGAATATAAGTCTGAAAATTAAGATGGCAACAAGAAATGCGACAACAGCTATCATAAATGTATAGAAACCACCGTCTCCGTGTAAGGTTCCCCCGAATCCGAAAGCACAGATTGTTGCAGAATAAAATCCGAGTGCTGATGAAACGATTTCATTCATACCCTTAGCACGTCCCCAGGTGCCGCTGATTTCATTTCTGCGTTTTCTGAAACCGAGGTAGCCGAGAGGGATGATTGCAGCCGAGTATGCAAATGCACAGATAGTGCCTGACCAATGGTTAAGAGTAAGCTTGTAGTCACCTTTGAAATAATATTCCATAAAGCTGCTGTCATAATAACCGTTGAAAACTGAAAACGGACAAGACCAGTTAAATTTTGCATTTGTGACAGCTTCGACAACCTGTGTCGCAGATGCACCGTGAGTGAAATCCCAGAAGGAATATTCAATGAATATTTCTGCCATTGTGGTGAAAACAGCGAGTATTGCGGTGAAAGTCAGAGCCTCGACCACATTACCTGTGTTTGACATTACTGCGCTGCTGAGAACGAATGACAATGTGTAAACTGCGATGAATTGCAGAACAACGAGTGCTGCCATCGCATAGAATCGTGCGTTGAGTCCGAGTCCGCAGACAAAACAGTTGAATACTTCCAAAAAACCTGCAATAAGAATGGTACATGCCATTGGGGTAAGACCGCCGAGAAGCTTTGCAAAATATATATCGCGTCTGCTCATGCCGAGCGAGAAGATAACATTCGTATGCTTTTTGCTCCAGGTGAAGCTAAAAACCAACATCGCATTGATAACACCTGCAAGGACAAAGCAGATGTTTGCAAGAGATGTAAAGCCGTAACCGAGCCTGATTTCATCCCAGAAAAAGAGTTGGCGTTCAGGATTATAGTAAAAAATATCGGTGAATTCCAATATGCTGAAAAACATAAGGCAGATGAAAGCAAGCACGGGCAGCACAACGGTCTGTTTCATGCTTTGCCTGAACATTGCAAGAAACTGCTTATGAGAAGAGCTTTTCAAAGTCATAATTCGTATCCTCCATTTCTTCAAGGAATATCTCTTCGAGAGAAAGCGGGAATTTTTCCACAAGAACGGGGCCTGTAAAGCCGATTATTTTTTCAGCTTCTTCAATATTTTTGGAAACTGTGAAAGAAACAATTTTACCATCAGCCTTGTAGTTTTTGTAGTCGATGCCTTTAAATATATTACGGTCAACGTTTTCAGTATAAACAAGTCTGAATTTGCATCTGCTGCCGTTCATATCGTCAACGGCACAGTTTATCGCTATTTTTTGTCCGTTCATAAGCGCAATGTGGTCGCACATATCAGCAAGCTCATGCAGATTATGTGATGAAATAATAATGGAACATTCCTTTTCTGCCATATAGTCAAGCAGAAGTTTTTTGGTAAGATTTCTTTTGGATGGATCAAGTCCGTCGAAAGATTCATCCAGAAGAATTACCTTTGGCATCGTTGAAAGTGCAAAAATTATTTCAGCCTGACGTTGCATACCCTTTGAAAAACCTGCGATTTTCTTGTTGATGTTGAGTCCGAAAAGCTCAGAAAGCTTACGGAAAGTATCCATACAGAAAGCAGGGTAGTAGGAACTGTAAAACTTTGCCATGCTTTTCATTGATGCCGAAAGTCCAAAATAAAGATCATCAGGTACATAGAAAAGATCCTGCTTCTTTTCAGGATGTTTAAAAAGATCGATGTTATCAATTTCAACTGTACCGCTGTCAGGGGTATAAACACCGGCAATCATCTTCAGGAGAGTTGTCTTACCTGCACCGTTATAGCCGACGAGTCCGTATATAGAGGAGTTGTCGACTTCAATTGAAACATCATCGACAGCCTTGTAGTCGTCGAAAGTTTTCGTTAGATTGGAAATTTTAATCATATCAATCATCCTCCGAATAAATCCGTTCTATCATAGAAATCAAAGTTGTCTTGTCAACACCCTTTGATTTCATAGAACGTATTTCTGGTTCGATTTCCTTAAGTGCCTTATCAGCGATAGATGTATTTTCCACAGCGTCCTGCGAAACAAAACATCCTCTGCCGACAAGCGAATAAATTACTCCCTCTGCTTCAAGGTCGGCAAACGCCCTCTTGACTGTATTGACGTTGATACCGGTCTGCTGAGATACAGAACGTATGGAGGGGAGCTGTTCGTTAGCTTTGTAAATCCCCATTCGGATATACAAAAGCAACTGGTTTTTGATCTGTTCATAGATTGGAATGCGACTTCGCTGGTCGATTTCAAACATTTTATCACCTTCACTTCGTGTTTTGCTCAGGTGTGCTACCTGTGATATCACACTTGCATAATAGCATATCACACTTGCCTTGTCAACACTTAGATTGAAAAATTTTCCGTCGTAACAGAATGCAGAAGGAAGATTATCGGTGATTGATATACATTAAGAACAATTAATTCAAGGAATTTTTGGATTTATGTTATTTTTCAACAAAACGCCCGGTGGGGTTGAGTGAAGCAGAAAAAAGTTTAAAAGTTTTTGTAAAAAAGTGTTGACAATGAGGGATGTGTTTGATATAATAGCAAAGCTGTCGCGAGGACAGAGGTTCTCAGACAGAGGTTAGCACCTTGAAAATTAAACAACGATGAAACAAAAAACCCTGAAAAGATTTCTAAGAGTTTTGCGA
>JAXJUJ010000082.1:0-1839 GCA_036309125.1 Acutalibacteraceae bacterium
GCAGACAAGCAAGATTGAGCTTTATAAAGTCGCCTATTCTGATAGAGAAATATCCGTCAAGAACAACGGCGACTGCAAGGAACACACCGACAACTGCAATACAGCGGATGCTTTTAAGTTCCATTGCTGATTTTTTGAAGCTGTTAATAAAATAAGCCATATTTACCTCCTTAAAATAAAGCTGATGCTGATAAACGCAATCGCATAATCCGAAGATAAATATGGCAATTATCTCATATATGCAACAGCGAGATGCGGAATAATGTACCGCCACCGATTTTACGATGTTCGTCCGAAGGGCAACTCCCCGTCCCTTTGGCACTTAACGCACATTTTCCTACTCTGTCGATTGATAGCAGAGTTTTAAACTCTAAAATTTATTACAAAATCAGAAGCTGATTTCGTTTGCAATTTCATACAGCTTGTGTTCAAACTGCTTCTTCATCTTGAGTGCTTCCTGAATATCATAGTCTACGACCTGATTGTCCTTGAAGCCTACAACACGGTTACCGATACCCTTTTCAAGAAGTTCAACAGCATAGTGACCGAGCTGGCTTGCTGCAACTCTGTCTCTTAATGTGGGGCTACCGCCTCTCTGAACGTGACCTAAGATTGTAGCACGGGACTCGATACCTGTTTCCTGTTCGATTTCCTTTGCAATCTGTTCAGAGTTGCCGATACCTTCTGCAACAACAACGATAAAGTGATGCTTGCCGTTCTTCTTGCCTGCAAGGATCTTCTGGATAACGTCGTTCATTGTAAAGGGCTCTTCCTTCGTGATGATGTAAGTAGCGCCTACTGCGATACCTGCATTAAGAGCAATATAGCCTGCGTTTCTGCCCATTACTTCAACAACAGAGCATCTGTCGTGGGACTGAGCTGTATCACGGAGCTTGTCAACCATTTCAACTACTGTGTTCATAGCTGTGTCGTAGCCGATTGTATATTCTGTCATAGAAATATCGTTGTCGATAGTACCGGGAACGCCTACTGCTAAGATACCCTTTGCAGATAAGTCAGCCGCACCTCTGAAGGAACCGTCGCCACCGATAACTACAAGACCTTCAATGCCATTGTCGATGCATGTCTTCTTAGCCTTTTCAACGCCCTCGTCATATCTGAATTCAGCACATCTTGCTGTGCAGAGCATTGTACCACCTCTCTGGATGATATCTGATACGCTTCTTGCATCCATAGGAATAAGGTCGCCGTTGATAAGACCATTGTAGCCTCTTTCAACACCAACAACCTCCATACCTCTTGCAATAGCTGTTCTTACAACAGAACGGATAACGGCGTTCATACCGGGAGCGTCGCCACCGCTTGTTAATATACCGATCTTCTTCATAGTAATATAATACATCCTTTCCCGAGGTTTCCCTCTTGTGATTTATTTAAACACAATTTAGTTTACCCCAAAATGACCTTTAAGTCAAGAGTAAAAACGGTAAATATTCGTTTAATAACCCTTTATTTGATAATTATATTACTATTTCCACAAATTTCGAAAATTTTTTGTATAAAATTATCAGAAAGAGTAACATTTTTTGACAAAGGAACGCTGACTGTTTCACGGGTATCCTCAAAGCACACCTTTACAGGACTGCTTCCGAGGTTTTCGCTCAGCAGTTTTTTGATAAGCGGTAATCTTTCATCACTGCGGCTTTTCACTCTGATATAAAGAGTTTTAACATCTTCCTTTGTTTTTTTCTGATCAGAAACAACATTTTCATTTTCATCAGGCATTTCCGTATCCTTTTTAGCTTTAGATATGTTGTTTATGAATATCACAGGCTCTTTTTCATCTTCACAGGAAATCGTGCCGTCAATGAGCATAAC
>JAXJUJ010000083.1:0-3359 GCA_036309125.1 Acutalibacteraceae bacterium
GACAGCCTTCTGTTGTTGTTACAACGAAGTCGAATGCGAGTTCGTCATCAACGTTTACGCCCTTTGAACCTACTGCATAAGCACCTTCTGTGTTTTCACGGAAGAATGTCCAGTCGATGCCCTCGTCAGGAACCTTAACGGGACGAAGGTTAGCAAAAAGGTCGAGCGCTTTACGCATAGCAACGTTTGCACTTTCGATGTTCGGCCACGGATCGCCTGCCTGAGGTGTGGTTGTTGGTCCCTTAAGGATAACGTGACAAGCCTTAAGCTCTTCAAGCACGTCATCGGGGATAGCCTTGTTAGCTGCAACACGGTTTTCAATTGTAAGACCGTCGATTACCTTGAATTCGATCTTGCCTTCTTCAACCTTTTCAGCAAGCATATATTCGAGAACTCTTGCGCTTTCCTTTGTGATAACGGGGCCGATACCGTCACCACCGCAAACACCGATGATGATCTTATCGAGCTTCTCGTAATCAACGAAATCGCCCTGAGCCTTGATTTTATCTGAACGGTCGCTCTGCTCACGGATGAGAGCTTCAAATTTTTCTACCGCGCTTTTGATTTCTAATTCTGTCATTTTCGTTACTCCTTATGAATTTTCTCTTGTATAGTCAAGAAGGCTGCCTGCGAGAAGGATATCTCTCTGACGCTCTGAAAGCTGATAATCAAGAGCGTATTCTTCGCCTGTTGTGATGTTTTTGAGTGTAACCTCGCTGCCGTTTGCGATAGCTTCGCGGATGTTCGGAAGGCAAAGCTCGTCATTTACGCTGATCTTGTCATAGTCAGCCTCATCCTTGAATGTGAAGGGGATGATACCTGCATTGACAAGGTTTGCACAGTGGATACGTGCGAATGACTTTGTGACAACAGCCTTTACACCGAGGTAGAGGGGAACAAGAGCTGCATGCTCTCTTGATGAACCCTGACCGTAGTTAGCACCACCGATGATGATGCCCTTGCCTGCTTCCTTACAGTGCTCTGCAAACTTTTCGTCACACTGCTTGAAGCAGAAGTTTGAAAGGTAAGGGATGTTTGAACGGTAGGGGAGAATCTTTGCACCTGCCGGCATAATGTGGTCTGTTGTGATGTTGTCGCCAACCTTGAGAACAGCCTTTGCTGTGATTTCTTCGGGAAGAGCTTCAGTCTTCGGGAAAGGCTTGATGTTCGGACCGTACATGATTTCAACGCTGTCAGCATCCTCAACTGATGCAGGCATAGCGATCATATTGTCATTGATGATGAATTCATCAGGCATTTCGATTTCAGGCATCTCGCCGAGCTTACGCGGGTCTGTGAATACACCTGTGATAGCAGATGCTGCTGCAACCTCGGGGCTTACAAGGTAGATACCTGCGTCTGCAGTACCTGAACGGCCTTCAAAGTTACGGTTGAATGTACGGAGTGAAACACCTGCTGAGTTGGGTGACTGACCCATACCGATACACGGACCGCAAGCTGACTCAAGGATTCTTGCACCTGCATCGATCATATCTGAAAGTGCACCGCTGAGAGCGAGCATATTGAGAACCTGCTTTGAACCCGGAGCGATTGAAAGGCTTACTGAAGGACAAACTGTCTTACCCTTAAGGATTGCTGCAACCTTGAGCATATCCATAAGTGAAGAGTTTGTACATGAACCGATACAAACCTGGTCAACCTTGATTTCACCGATTTCCTCAACCTTCTTAACGTTATCGGGCATATGAGGCATAGCAGCGAGAGGAGCAAGAGTTGAAAGATCAATGTCGATAACCTCGTCATATTCTGCGCCTTCATCAGCTGAAAGCTCAACCCAATCCTTTTCACGGCCCTGAGCCTTAAGGAATTCACGTGTGATGTCGTCTGACGGGAAGATAGATGTTGTAGCACCAAGCTCAGCACCCATATTTGTGATTGTAGCTCTTTCAGGAACAGAAAGTGTCTTTACACCTTCTCCGCCATACTCTACGATTTTTCCTACGCCGCCCTTAACAGACATTATGCGGAGCACTTCGAGGATAATATCCTTTGCAGCAACCCACGGTGAGAGCTTACCTGTGAGATTAACTCTTACCATTTTCGGCATAGTAATATAGTATGCACCGCCGCCCATAGCAACAGCAACGTCGAGTCCGCCTGCACCCATAGCAAGCATACCGATGCCGCCGCCTGTGGGTGTGTGTGAGTCTGAACCGATGAGAGTCTTGCCGGGTGCACCGAATCTCTCAAGGTGTACCTGATGGCAGATACCGTTACCGGGACGTGAGAAGCGAAGACCTCTCTTCTTTGCAACGCTCTGGATGAAACGGTGGTCATCAGCGTTTTCGAAGCCTGTCTGAAGAGTGTTGTGGTCAATGTATGCAACTGAAAGCTCAGTCTTGACTCTGTCGATACCCATAGCCTCAAACTCAAGGTAAGCCATAGTACCTGTAGCGTCCTGAGTAAGAGTCTGGTCGATTCTGAGTCCGATTTCACTGCCAACGGTCATATCACCGGAAAGCAGATGATTTTTAATGATTTTCTGCGCAATTGTGTAGTTCATAAAATCAGTTAAACCTCCGACTTGTTTAGTTTTTTAACAAAGTTTATTGTATTCCATAACGTCTACTTTGTCAATATTTTGACGATATTTTTTGACAATATTTTCGTATCTTTATTAATAATGAAACAGGTCTGTGGCAGATAATGTCTGCCTCTGCAAACACAATCCGAACGATATCGTAGGGTTGATTCACGAATCGCCCGTTAAAATTTGCTTTTTTAAATTTAAACAAACTTAATTAAATTAATGTCATAGGAGATTCACTAACCGATCTTAAAATGTGAAATATCAAGAAATATACTTTGAAATAAATCAACAAATTCGGGTTTGTCGGGAATTTTTAATTTTAAAAGTTCTGATTTATTCTGGCTCCCTTGTGTAAAGGGAGCTGTCGCGAAGCGACTGAGGGATTGTCAAAATCCTTGAATTGTCAACAATCCTCCCGTCACGGCTACGCCGTGCCACCCTCCTTTACACAAGGAGGGCTGGGATTACTGCTAACTTTAAATCACCCCGACAACCCCCAAAATTTACCGCTCTGCTTTCACTGCAAAAAATAACGGCAGTAGGGATGGGCCTCCCGGACCATCCGCGGAATCTGCTGAAAAACGGACGGTCGAGGACGCCCGTCCCTACGATTCCGATTAGATTGATTTCGTAGGGGAGCATATTATGCTCCCGCTAAATTCTGCACAAATTGGCGGGCAGATGATATCTGCCCCTACGACCTCGCTCGGATTGTGTTTGTAGGGCACGACGTTTACGACGTGCCGATTTTCTGCAAAATTAACGGTGTGTCGCAAAGCGTCACACCCTACAAAAGACATTTAAAAGA
>JAXJUJ010000084.1:0-9578 GCA_036309125.1 Acutalibacteraceae bacterium
CAGCTGCTATTGCTCCTATCTTCCAGAAAAGATTTGCGGTACCTATTAATGTAAACGGTGCCGA
Organism: Acutalibacteraceae bacterium; assembly: GCA_036309125.1. GTDB lineage: Bacteria > Bacillota > Clostridia > Oscillospirales > Acutalibacteraceae > CAG-488. The sequence continues at coordinate 65 of JAXJUJ010000084.1, forward strand.
ACAAATCAAATCAACAAACCTTAAAAGCAACCCGCTAAGAAAACCTGACACTGAAAATAATATGTCCGATACAGCAGGTACAAAAGAAAGTAATGCACCTAATCCGCCTGTTACCATACATATGGTCGCTATAAAACTCATCAGAAAATTTGAAACAACTGAATAAACCGATACTCTGCCAATTAAAAGTATGGTTAAAGGCAGAACCGCAGCACTTGCCGACACACTCACTGCTATGGTAGATAGAATTGACTTTACAAGACGTAAAGCTGCATTACCCGTCATTTTAGAAAATAAATATTTTTCAAAAACAGGCATAAGGGTGACTATACCCAGAGTAGCAGAAAAAGAAAGAAGGAAACCTGTATCAACAGCAGTAAATGGCTGAATCATACATAATATAAAAGAAACAAATCCGAGTGAATTAATCGCATCAGCTTTTCGATAAAAAAGATTGCCGCAGAGAAATAATATCATCATTATTCCTGATCGACAGACCGACGGAGTCAATCCTGTAAGAATCATAAAGAATACTGTAAAAAGTATCGTAACTACAGAAGTCAGTCTTTTCTTAACACCTAAACCTTGAAGAAACGAAAACAGCCCCATTATCCAAATGGAAAGGTGTAATCCGGAAACCGCAAATATAGGTGCTATTCCCGCTTCCCTGAAACTATCAATTCTTTCCGTGCTAAGACCCGATTTGTCGCCGAGGAGCATAGCTACAACTGTAGCTCCTCTTTCTCCGTATATATTGTTCTGTATGCTTTCTACTATAGAATTTTTGAAATCATTGATCACTTTTCTTATTACAAACTTATTGCTTTTATCGATTCTGATTTCAAGATTTTCCGTGTCGTTCTGATAAGCTCCCAAAACGACGCCTTTCGATCTGTAATATAACTGCACTTCACGACTGTCAGTACCTATCTCATAAACATTTGCTTCAACAGAAATAACATCAGATATTTCAGCATCTATATCAATTGGCATTGAGAGTCTCAATTTTCCGTCAACAGAATCGCCGGCTACACTATCTAAATCAATCAAGTAGTAATATCTCGAATCTGAATAAGTAGTTTCTTCAGTCAACGTACCTGTTATCATAACCGGACTATCCTTATAATTTTCAGCTAAATCTGATGAATAACCTGTCGAATAATATATTATACCTGATATTAAAAGTGATCCCGCAATATAAAATGGTACCAAACGTTCTCGCAAACTTCTGAACGAAAGCGATACCACAATAAGCAACAGACCGGCACACATAAAAACCGGAACAAATTGCTCAGAAAAGTAAATAAACCAAAACAGTGATAATAATACTGTAAATCCTATTGCCGCAAACGGCCTGTATTTCAAGCTCATTTTTCAAAAAGAGGTAACTTTTCAAGAAAAATAATATCATCTCTGTCTGCTGCATCACCTTCAGCCAACACAGCAACTTTCGCTACCACATCAGCATCAAATAGATCAACAAGTTTTTCTACAGCAGCCAAAGACTCGCCTGTAGAAATAACATCATCAACAATTATGATTTTTTTGTTTCTGATTTTTTCGCCTTCAGCGCCGTCCAGGATAAGCACCTGTTCAGAATCAGTTGTTATTGATTTTACATTTACAGACACCGGATTCTGCATATATAATTTTGCTTTCTTACGCACTACAAAATACGGCTTACCGCTTTGACGTGACATTTCATACGCTAAGGGTATGCTTTTAGCCTCCGGAGTGATAATGTAATCAAACTCCGGACACTTTTCAAGCAATTCTTTTGATGCAGCTATAGTTAACTCTACATCACCAAAAACAATGAACGCCGCTATTGATAAATTTTCATTAACAGGACATATCGGTAACTCTCTCTCGATACCGGCAATTGTCATTTTAAAAGTTTCAGACACAAAAAACACCTCTTAATTAACCAGCCGGCCAAGTAAATTCTCTGCCACCCATCAGATGGAAATGAAGATGCTTTACTGTCTGACCTGCACTGTCACCACAATTATTTACTATCCTATATCCGTCAGTTAATCCTTCTGCTTCAGCAATCTTTGCTGCAACCTCGAAAATATGAGCAACAACAGCACTATTCTCCTCGTTAATTTCAGCTGCAGATTTTATATGCTGCTTTGGAACAATAAGTATATGAGTCGGTGCCTGCGGCTCTATATCGCGAAAAGCAAAGACTGTCTCATCTTCATATACTTTTGACGAAGGAATGTCACCATTTATAATTTTACAAAACAAACAATCCATAACCAATCTCCTTATTTTATAAGTGAAGTAACAATATCTATAACTGCTGCAACAGCATCATTAACCTTATCTACTTCCTTAGCACCTGCCATTGCAAAATCCGGCTTTCCGCCACCATTGCCGCCGGCTTTCTGTGCTACAGCTCTGACAACATCTCCGGCTTTAACACCCTTTGAAACAGCCTCTTTACCACATGAAGCAGCAAAATTAAGTGACCCTTTTTCTTTATTCACAGCGGCAAGTACGCAAACTATATCATCGCCCATAGCCTTTGCTTTATCTGAGAGCTGTCGAAGCTCATCTACAGTAACTTCACCGACAACTGCAGAAATAACACGTAAGCCACTAACCTCAGTTGTATTATCAAAGAGGTTTCCTGAACGAAGATTTGTAAGTTCAGAAGTAAGTGAATCTATTTCTCTGTCTTTCTCTTTAAGCTCAGCTGCTACAGCCGTCGCTTTCTTCTCGAGATCAGCAGGATTAGCTACCTTTAAAGCTTTTGCAGCACCTAAAATTGCATTGTTAAGTGAGTCGATATAGCCAAGTACACCTTCGCCTGTAACACCTTCAATTCGTCTGACACCTGCTGCAACAGAAGACTCAGAAACAATTTTAAACAATCCGAGGTTTCCTGTATTTGAAACATGAGTACCACCACAGAGTTCTGTTGAATAGTTTCCTGCCTTTACAACACGAACGACATCGCCGTATTTCTCACCGAACAAAGCCATAGCGCCTGACTTTTTAGCTTCTTCTATGGGCATTTCTGTCATAGTTACAGCTACAGCAGAAAGGATGATCTCATTTACTTTATTTTCAACCGCTGTAATTTCCTCACTTGTAAGAGCTGAGAAGTGTGAGAAGTCAAATCTTACAGCATTCTCGTTTACAAGCTGACCTGCCTGCTCTACATGAGAGCCAAGAGTTTCTCTCAACGCAGCCTGAAGGATGTGGGCAGCCGTGTGATTACGTGCAATTGAGCTTCTGCGCTTTGCATTTACAACTGTTTTAACATTATCACCCAACTTTAATTCATTACCATCGACAATCTTACCATAATGAAGGAAAACACCATCATTAGTTTTGGTTGTATTCTCAACAGCAAAATTAAAGCCTTCACCTTCAATCACGCCTGTGTCACCAACCTGTCCACCGCTTTCAGCGTAGAAAGCTGTTTTATCAGTAACAACAGCAGCATAAATATCATTTTCAAGTGATTCTACTCTCTCACCGTCAAGTATAATTGCAATTACCTTACCCTCAGTCTCCGTTGATTCATATCCAAGGAAAGCGGTAGCATCAATACCCTTTGAAACAACACCAGTATCATTCCAGCCTTCAGCTCCTGCACCGACGTGTGCGTCTCGGGAACGTTTTCTCTGTTCAAGAAGGAGCTCCTTAAACTTTTCTTCATCAACCGTCATTCCCTTTTCTTCAAGAATCTCTCTTGTAAGATCAATCGGGAAACCAAATGTATCCTGAAGTTTGAAAGCATCCGCAGCATCAAGCTCATTACCTGAAGTTTTTTCGATCAATTCGTTCAATACTTCAAGACCTGAGTCAATTGTTCTGTTGAAGCTCTCCTCTTCAGTTTTTAGAACATTGATTATGAAATCCTTCTTTTCAACAAGGTTCGGATAAGCGTTTTCGTTTTCCTTGATTACCGTTTCACAAACTTCAGCAAGGAAAGGACGCTTAATTCCAAGGAGTCTGCCATGACGTGCAGCACGTCTTAAAAGTCTGCGAAGAACATAACCTGCACCTGTATTAGACGGCATTACACCGTCACCTATCATAAATGTAGTAGATCTGATATGGTCAGTAATTACTCTGAGCGAAACATCAGCCTTATCATCTGCATGATACTCAACGCCGGCAATCTTAATAATATGCTTCATAATGTTCTGAACTGTATCTACCTCAAAGAGATTGTCTACATCCTGAGCTATACAAGCAAGTCTCTCAAGACCCATTCCGGTATCGATATTGGGTCTTGCAAGGGGTGTGTAATTATTGTTGCCATCATTTTCGAACTGAGTGAAAACAAGATTCCAGAATTCTATATAACGATCGCATTCACAACCAACTTTGCAATCCGGTGAACCACAACCGTATTTTTCGCCTCTGTCGTAATAAATCTCAGAGCACGGACCGCACGGACCTGCACCGTGTTCCCAGAAATTATCAGCTTTTCCGAATCTTACCATATGAGATTCATCAACACCGATCTCTTTTGTCCAGATATCATATGCTTCATCATCTTCAAGATAAACACTGATGTAAAGTCTTTCGGGATCCATTTCCATCACTTTTGTACAGAATTCCCAGCCCCAAGTAATTGCTTCTCTTTTGAAGTAATCTCCGAACGAAAAGTTTCCGAGCATTTCAAAGTAAGTACCGTGACGTGCAGTCTTACCAACATTTTCAATATCAGGCGTTCTGATACACTTCTGACAAGTAGTTACTCTGTTTGAGGGAGGTGTAATTTCACCTGTAAAATATTTTTTCATAGGTGACATACCTGCATTGATAAGCAAAAGGCTCTTATCCCCCTGAGGAACAAGAGAGAAACTCGGAAGTCTCAGGTGTTCTTTGCTTTCGTAAAATGAAAGAAATTTTTCTCTTAATTCATTAAGTCCTGTCCATTTCATACTATCTGCTCCTAATTCAATAATTTAATTATCATTTTCAATTAATGTAAACTGCTTACCGTCAGATTCAAAAGTAACACTGCCAACAAGGTCAGTACGGTAATAAACTACACCATAATTCTCAAGTTTTTCGATTGTCTCCTTATGCGGATGCCCGTAATCATTATCTAGTCCGCAGGATATCACTGCAAATTCAGGATCAACAGATGCCAACCACTCATCACTTGTAGAAGTTCGGCTGGCATGATGTCCTAACTTAAGAATATCAGATGACAAGTCGGACTTATTAACAACCTTGAGAATATCTTCCTCGGATGGAGTTTCGGCATCACCGGTCAACATCACGGATGTATCTTTGTAGGAAACTCGTGCTACAATTGACATATCATTGAGATCATCATACTGATTAACCGGACCTAAAATTTCAATACTAAAGTCTCCGAACGTATACTCTTCTCCACCAAGAGAAGGTAAAACCGTTTTAGCATTTTCCAGACTCAGAAGAAACTTTTCATAAATACGTGTAGTAGGTTCGTTTTCTTCAGAAATATCAGGTATTATTACCGTATCAATTTCAAAGTTTTCAAAGACCTCAGGTAAAGCACCAATATGATCAGAATGAGGATGAGTCGCGATGCAACAATCAATTTTTGATATGCCATTTTCCTTTAGATAGCTAACCACATCATCTGCTGAGCCTGACTCCCCTGCATCTACTAAAATAACAGTATCATCAGTCCTAAGTAAAGTACAGTCGCCCTGACCAACATCTATGAAGTCAACATACATTTTCGCAGAAGGTGATGATTCAGCATCTGCTTTATCGTCAGATTTTATAAACATTAAAGCTGACGCAACTGCTACAACTACAACTAAAATTAATGCTGTTAATTTAAATGTTTTATTTTTTGCCATATTTCTTCACCCTCTTATAAACACTTTTATTCTGAGATGGTCTTATAAGACACTTATCACCATTTCCGATAAGATCCCGTCGACCGGCTTTAACTAATGCTTCCTCAACGAGTTGTCGGTTTTTAGGATCATAATATTGTAATAATGCACGCTGCAGAGCTTTATCGTGCGGGTTTTTAGCTACATAAACTTCCTTCATCGTATACGGATCGAGACCGGTATAGAACATACACGTTGATATAGTTCCGGGTGTAGGATAAAAATCCTGAACCTGTTCCGGTCTGATGTTACGTTTTTTAAGAAAAACAGCAAGCTCTACCGCTTCTTTTAAACTTGAGCCGGGATGCGAAGACATAAGATACGGTACAAGGTACTGTTCTTTTCCTGCATCTTCGCTAAGTTCAAAGTATTTTTTTGAAAACTCAATATAAGCATCAATATGAGGTTTTCCCATTTTATCAAGAACTACAGCAGAACAATGCTCAGGCGCTACCTTAAGCTGTCCGCTTACGTGATATTTAACCAGTTCCTTAAAAAATGTATCATCAGGATCTTTAAGCATATAATCATAACGAATTCCTGAACGAATAAATACTTTCTTAACCTTCGGAATATTACGTAAAGTGCGTAATATATCAAGGTACTCACTGTGATCAACACTCATCGCTTTGCAAGCAGACGGTGCCAGACATTTCTTACCTTTACAAAGACCATTCTCAAGCTGTTTAAGGCAGCTTGAGCGTCTGAAATTAGCAGTAGGGCCGCCTACATCATGAATGTATCCTTTAAAATTTGATTTTTGCGTCAACAATTCAGCTTCTGCAACAATAGAGTCTTTGCTCCTTGTTGTAATTGATCTGCCTTGATGGAATGCAATCGAGCAAAAGTTACATGCACCAAAACAGCCTCTATTGTGAGTTATTGAAAACTCAACCTCTTCAATAGCGGGCACACCACCCTGTTTTTCATATGAAGGATGATATGTTCTTTCATATTCAAGACTGTAAACCCAATCCATCTCCTCCTGAGTGAGAGGAGGCATAGGAGGATTCTGTACAAGCATCTTGTTACCATGACGCTGTTTTATTAATTTTCCGCGGATATGATCCTGTTCATCTTGTTGAATTCTGCAAGAAACCGCATACTCTTTTTTACTTTTCACAACATTCTCATATGAAGGACACTCTTTGCCCGTGAGCGGAGTATCAGTTACATCACAGGCATAACATGTACCTCTGACATCGGTTATGCTGGAAATAGCTTCACCATTTGAAAGTCTGCGACATATCTCAATAGTCTGATTTTCACCCATTCCATATGAAATAATATCTGCCTGAGAATCAAACAGAATGCTGCGTCTTATTTTATCGTCCCAATAATCATAGTGTGCAAATCTTCTGAGCGATGCCTCAAGTCCACCTATGATAATAGGAATATCACCATACGCTTCACGAATTTTATTGCAATAAACTATAACTGCTCTGTCAGGACGCAGCCCCATAACTTTACCCGGAGAATAAGCGTCAGTGCTGCGGTGTTTCTTTGCAGCCGTATAGTGGGCAACCATAGAATCTATGTTACCTGATGACACCAGAAAACCCAGCTTAGGTCTGCCAAAACGAACAAAATCTTCAGTTGAATTCCACTTAGGTTGAGCAAGCACAGCAACTCTATAACCTTCAGCTTCAAGCACTCGGGTAATAATAGCCGCACCAAAACTGGGATGGTCAACATATGCGTCACCTGTTACATAAACAAAGTCGACACTGTCCCAACCTCTTTCTTCAACCTCTTTTGCTGTAATGGGTAAAAACATCAGACTTCCCCTTTAATATTCGTCATCAACTTCTTCAGTTTCTATAGGATTCTCAATCGGAGCTGAAGAATTAGCCAATGCATTCATTTCCATCCACTGCTGCTTAGAAATAAGAACTTTTCTGGGTTTAGCACCCTCAAACGGACCTACTATTCCGCGTTGCTCAAGTTCATCAACTATTCGTGCAGCTCGTGCATATCCAAGCTTAAGTTTTCGCTGAAGCAAAGTTGTAGATGCCATCTGAGCCTCAACAACTACCTCAATAGCCTTTGGCAACATCTCATCGCCGGATGAATCGTCACCATCAGAAGAACCTGAAGCAGCTGCCGAGCTCTTTTTACTCGTTTCCATCGCAGCATGACGTTCAATCTCCTGCATAACGCCTTCATCATATTTTTTCTCGTCACTCTGGCTCTTGATAAAACCAACAACGTTTTCAACTTCTTCATCAGAGAGGAAGCAACCCTGCACTCTCACAGGTTTTGATACACCAACCGGACTAAAAAGCATATCACCGTTACCGAGCAATTTTTCAGCACCAGCAGCATCAAGAATTGTTCGCGAGTCAATCTGTGAAGAAACAGAAAGAGCGATACGGCTGGGGATGTTTGCTTTAATTACACCGGTAATAACATTAACAGACGGCCTCTGTGTTGCTATGACAAGGTGCATACCTGCGGCACGTGCCATCTGAGCTAATCGGCAGATAGAATCTTCAACCTCATTAGGTGCCGCCATCATAAGGTCCGAAAGCTCGTCAATAAATATTACGATATGAGGCATTGGCGTAATTGTGTTATCAGTTTCAGATAACTTATTATAGCCTTTTATATCACGCACACTCTTCTCAGAAAACATCTTATATCTCTGAAGCATTTCAGTAACTGCCCAACCAAGAGCACCTGCTGCCTTTCTCGGATCAGAAACAACGGGAACCAATAAGTGAGGAATACCATTGTATACTGTGAACTCAACCTGTTTCGGGTCAATCATTACGAGCTTGACTTCATCAGGTGTTGCATTGAAAAGGATGCTCACAATCATAGAATTAAGACATACAGACTTACCTGAACCTGTAGTACCTGCAATAAGCAAATGAGGCATCTTGGCTACATCTGCACAAATTACATTGCCCGCAATATCCTTACCTAAAGCTACATTCAGTTTACTCTTAGCATTCTTATAGATTGGAGTTTCAACAATTTCACGCAAAGAAACCATTGATTTGTTTTTATTCGGCACCTCAATACCTACAGCAGATTTATTCGGAATAGGAGCTTCAATTCTTACTCCTGCTGAAGCGAGTGCAAGTGCTATATCATCAGCCAGGCCGGTAATTTTACTGATTTTAACACCTGGAGCAGGCTGAAGCTCATAACGAGTTACCGACGGACCGCGACAAATATCCACTATTTTTGTGGCAACCCCAAAGCTGTTGAGAGTGTCAACAAGCTTTGTTGCGTTATATTTCAGCTCATCCTCATAATTATCAGAACCGCTGTTGACCGCGTGATTAAGACAGTCTGTGCCGGGTTTCTGATAAGTTTTAAACACGGCAACAGGTTCTTCTTTTTTGTCACCGGCATCGTTGTTATCATCAGATATCTTTTCTTCTCTGGCTACCTTTACCTTCAGTGTCTCTTTCTTAATCTCATCAACTCTTCGCGGTTGCTTCTTTTCATTAACCTTTTTTATTATATCATCAATAGCAACCGGAGTTTCCTCAACAACTTCTCCTGTAGTAACATCAATGAAAGGTTTCGGTTCTTTTCTGTTCGGAACTAAATCCTTTTTCTTAGCATTTCCTACAAGTTCTTCAATAAATATAGGATCCTGAGGTTCCTCAAACTCAGGACCAAGTTCAACAGGG
>JAXJUJ010000085.1:0-8548 GCA_036309125.1 Acutalibacteraceae bacterium
TACTAAAGCATTCTTTTTCCCCCGGTAAAACCGGGGGTTTTCAACTGTTGCCAGACAATAAAACTGGCGTTGTGTCCTTATGAACACAACGCCTAAACCGCTGTTTTTTCTTTAATATAAATATCAATAACCTACCGCGAGACCAAAAAGAAGAATAGCACTTGTAAGAATAAGATTCGTAATCTGGAATTTCCAGCTGAATTTCACCCATTTACTGTAGCTGACATCGGCAAGTCCGAGACTTATCAGAAGAACGGGGTTTGTGGGATAGAAAACATTTGAGAATCCGTCACCGAATGCAAAAGCCACAACACAAAGCTGAGCAGAAAGTCCGAAAATCTGTGCCATCGGAACAATCAAAGGAATGAGCATAAATGCTTTTGCTGAGCCTGACGGGATAAAGAAGTTCATTACAAGTACAATGAGATAAATAAAGAGTATTACCGACCATTTCGGCATATCTGCAGCAAATCCGACTGCTTCGTGAAGAATAGTGTCGAGAATATTTGCCTCTTCAAGTGTATACTTGATCGATGAAGCCATAAGAATCATAAGCACAGCAGGGAAAATACTCGTAACACCCTGCCATGAGGTTTTAGCAAGCACCTTGCCCTTCATTCCTGAAACAAGAGTAGAAACAACACCTGCAAAAAGGAACATTACGGCTACTATAATCATCGTATAATCCTGCAAAGCAGAAATGAATCCTGAGCAAAGAACGGTAAGAATACCTGCACCAAGGATCGAAACAAAGCATACAAGACCTTTATCCATTCTCTTGTCCGCAGTGAAAGATTCAATGTCGGCTGACTGTGAAATCGGTCTTTCGTGCCTCTTCGCATAGAAAACAAGAAAAGATAAAAGAAGTGCATAAATAAGGACGAAAGAAACCACTCTGAGCCATGCACCCGAAAACATCGGAAGTCCTGCGAGCTCCTGTGCAACACCTATAGTAAACGGATTGCAGACACCTGCAGCAAAACCGCAACCGGCCGCGAGTATACTCATACCGACACCTATAAGCGAATTCCATCCGAGGTTTACAGCAAGTGCGACAACAATCGGCACAAGCGGAACAACCTCTTCAAAGGAGCCTATCATAGCGCCCATAGCCATAAAGAAGAATGTAACAATCGCAAGTAACCTATAGCGCACAGCACCGAAACGCTTAACCATTCTGTCGAGCATATATTTCATAAGCCCTGATTTGTCAAGGCTGTTGAAAATTCCGCCTATTACAAGCAGGAATGCGATAACCGCAATCAGTGTGCCGTTACCCTCGGCCCCAAGCACTAGTATCGGAGAAAGAACCCATTTCCAGAACGGAAGTCCGCCTTCAACGGACGAATATCCGTTAACATCGATAATTGTATTGCCGTTAGCATCAACAGCATACGCATATTCTCCGCCCGGAATGATCATAGTCAGAATATACGTTCCGACCATAAGTGCAAAAATAACAACTATCGCAGTAATAAATGACTTGACATTAATGTTAAGTCCGCCTTTTTCTTTTTCTGCCATATTAAACTTCCTTAATAACATATTTGTAAAAATCAACTGCAGGAGCAAGTGATCTGATTTCCACATATTCATTGATGCCGTGAATTCCTTCTATCTGCTCGTCCTTCATAAGGAACGGGACAAAACGTACACAGTGGTCACTTATACGGCACATATAACGGCTGTCACTTGCACCTGTCATAATCCACGGTGAAGTTCTGACTCCGTCAAAAATATTGCCTACAGCTTTTTCAATCAGTTTAAACTGTTCTGAACGGTAATCCGTAACACCCGAATCCATTCCGGGATCAAGAATTTCTGTTTCAATGTCAAACTTTTCTGCGAGACGAGTTATTTCTTCAATGCTTGATTTTCCGCCCTGATGAGGTGAAAAACGCATATTGCCCACCACCCAGGCTTCCTGAGGAAGCACGTTTGTACCCTCTGAGCCTGAAGCCATTGTGAACGCAATTGTTGTTCTGAGCATAGCATTGCCCGGTGCAGAAACCATCGGCATAACTTTTTTGAGCAAAGGAGAAAACATACGAGAATTTGCAAGTACAAACTTCAAAGGACCTGACATCGTTTCAGCTACACTCGAAAAAGTTTTTGCAACAGTCGGTGAAATCTTCGCTTCGAAAAGATTCTTTTTCTCAACCTCAGCCATAAACTGACCGAGTCTGACAAGCGGTGTATTTTTACCGGGAGTTGAAGCATGACCACCCGGAGAACGAGCGATAAACTTAAGGTCTACACAACCCTTTTCGCCAACGCCTATCATCGCATACGTGCCCTTAGCACCACCGATTGGTTCTTCAAGAATCATACCGCCTTCGTCGAGCACCATATGAAAATGTATTCCGTGAAGCAAAAGCTCGTGCGAAATCATATCAGCACCTGAACCGTCGCACTCTTCCGTGCATGCTGAAACAAAGTATGTATCCCTCTGCGGAGTGAAGCCTTCAGCTGCAAGCTCGTCAGCTGCCTGAAGCATTGCCCACAAGCCGCCTTTTGTATCAAGAGTGCCTCGTCCCCAGACTCTGCCCTCAGCAATTGCGCCTGAAAACGGAGGGTATTTCCATTCACCCGATGCCTCAACAACATCGTGATGATTCATAAACATTACGGGCTGTTCATCTGTCCTGCCATTCCATTTCATCATAAAGCTTCCGTTAAAATCCTCAAAGGAGCAGACAGCAAAAAGAGAAGGAAACATCTCTCTGAGAATATCGTGGAAACGGTAGAATTTAGTTCTGTCCGTCTGATTGAAGGTTGAAATAGTTTCAGCCTGAATCAGCTGTGAAAGCCTTTCGGCATATATTCTGTTTCTTTTGTCAGACATTACATCGCTCCCTTTCAGAATAATACCGAGGTATTATAACACAAAGGGAGCGTAATGTGAAGTATTAATTTCAATTTAAGAAAAGTATTAATTAAGAAAATCGCTGACATTTATGGTCTTTCCGCAGAAAGCGCAAGAAAATTTTCTGTCTGCAACAAACTCGTCTTTTGCATAACTGAGTTCAGATTTACAATGAGGACAGGTTATTCTGATTTTTCCGTCTGATTTTAAATAATCCGAGCCGGAAGCAGGCTCTTGTGGTACCACATTTGTAAATGCCGGTATATTTTTCGGATAATTTACATAAGTGGCTGTTTGCTTAACAGTGCTTTTAGTAACCTCTTCAAGGGTTAAGCGTCCTGCAGTAATATCAGAATTTTCAATAAGCTGTCCGAAACAGTATACCACGAAAGCACTGAACCACGCTACAAAAGCTCCGCCTAAGATGCTGAGAATACTTTCAAAAATCATTTCTTCAAAGAAAAGTATTATTCCGCCTATGACAGAAAAAGCAAGCTCAACATAAAAAATCCACGTAGTAATATTTTTGAGCACAGCACCAGGATTCTTAATTTTACTGAACATAATTATCCCTTCTTTCTTTTTATAATTCTATACTTCAATATTAATTTTGTCAACATAAAGTCTTCTGCTGTTTCAATCTGATCTGCGATAAATTTCACACACGAAAAACTCAATAAATCGATTAAAATGCATATTATTATGTTGCTTTGCGCTGTATTTATTGTTAATCTTTTCGCACGCCCAATCTTGACAAATTGCTCGAAATATAATACAATAAACGTGTAAATTAAACCTTTGCATGACTGACGGATCAGCGGATTACCGCAAGGGAATGCAAAAGGCAAACAGCCGACCGTCTGGGCAAGTCAGTTCATACTGATTTGTCCTTTTTTGTTTTTTAAGGAGTGATACACATGATACACAAAAACTGGAACGGATTTAACGGTGGATTATGGCAGGACGAAATAAACGTCCGCGACTTTATCCAGACTAACTATAAGGAATACTGCGGAGATGACACCTTCCTCTCAGGTGCTACTGAACGAACCGACAATCTTATGGCAAAGGTTCAGGAGCTTTTCCGACAGGAGCGTGCCAAGGGCGGAGTACTTGACATCGACACTGAGACTGTATCTTCACTTACCAGCTACGCTCCCGGATATATTGATAAAGAAAACGAGCTTATAGTCGGTATGCAGACTGACAGTCCCTTAAAAAGAGGTGTCAACCCGTTTGGTGGTATACGTATGGCTCGTCAGGCCTGCGCAGCTTACGGTTATAAGCTCAGCGACAAGGTTGAACAGGAATTTATGTTCCGTACCACTCACAATGACGGTGTTTTCAGAGCATATACAGACGAAATGCGTGCCGCAAGACGATCTCACGTTATCACAGGTCTTCCCGATGCTTACGGCAGAGGCCGTATCATAGGTGACTACAGACGAGTTGCCCTCTATGGTGTAAACCGTCTTATTGAAGCAAAAAAAGCTGACAAAGCAGCTATCGGTCACGGTGATTTCAACACAGAAACTACACGTCAGACTGAAGAGCTTTTCCAGCAGATCACATTTCTCGGTTTTATGAAGGAAATGGCTACAATGTACGGATATGACATTTCCGAGCCTGCGAAGGATGCGCGCGAAGCTATTCAATGGACCTACTTTGCTTACCTTGCAGCGATTAAAGAGCAAAACGGTGCTGCAATGTCACTCGGCAGAGTAAGTACTTTCTTTGACATCTACATTGAGCGTGACCTCGCAAACGGCACACTTACCGAAGCCGAAGCTCAGGAGCTTATGGATGATTTTGTTATCAAGCTTCGTATCGCACGTCACCTCAGAACACAGGAATACAACGAGCTTTTCGGCGGCGATCCGATGTGGATTACTGAGGCTGTGGGCGGTATGGGCGAAGACGGCAGAAGCCTTGTTACAAAGAACAGCTTCCGTCTTCTGAATACACTTTACACACTCGGTTCTTCTCCCGAACCCAATATCACAATTCTCTGGTCAACTTCCCTTCCTGAAGGCTTCAAGCGTTTCTGTGCAAAGGTTTCTGTTGACACTGACTCAATCCAGTACGAAAACGACGATGTTATGCGTCCTATTTACGGTGACGACTACGCCATCGCCTGCTGTGTTTCAGCTATGAAAATCGGCAAACAGATGCAGTTTTTCGGTGCTCGTTGCAACCTTGCAAAGCTACTTCTTATTGCACTTAACGGCGGCTATGATACCTCGAGCGAAATGCATATCGGTCCGCAGATGAGTGTTATTGAAGGTACCACACTTGATTTTGACACAGTAATGAAGCGTTTTGATAAGTACATCGAGTGGCTTATGCACCTTTATGTTAACACAATGAATGTCATTCATTATATGCACGACAAGTATGCGTACGAAAAGACACAGATGGCTCTTCACGACACAGACGTTGAGCGTTTTATGGCTTTCGGTATTGCAGGACTTTCGGTCGTTGCCGACTCACTTTCAGCTATCAAATTTGCAAAGGTGCGTCCTATCCGCAACACTAACGGATACATCGAAGGCTTCGAAACTATCGGTGAATTCCCGAAATTCGGTAACGACGATGACAGAGTTGACCTTATCGCAAAAGATACTGCTCACAAGGTCATCACGGAGCTTCGCAAAACTCCGACATACCGAAATGCTATCCATACACTTTCCGTACTCACAATCACATCAAACGTTATGTACGGTAAAAACACTGCTGCAACTCCTGACGGCAGAGGTGAAGGTGAACCTTTTGCACCCGGTGCTAATCCGATGCACAACCGTGAGGAAAACGGTGCGCTCGCTTCGCTCAACTCAGTTGCAAAAATCAGCTACGATGACTGCCGTGACGGTGTTTCAAACACATTTTCAATCACACCTGATACCCTCGGACACACAGATGAGGAAAAATACTCAAATCTTGTATCTATCCTTGACGGCTATTTTTCAAAGAAAGCACACCACATCAATGTTAATGTAATGAACCGCGAAACACTTCTCAAGGCTTATAAAAATCCCGAGGATTATCCTAACCTCACAATCAGAGTTTCAGGTTACGCAGTTAACTTCAACAAGCTTTCTCGTGAGCAGCAGAGAGAAGTTATAAGCCGTACATTCCACGAGGCAATATAATGCTAAGGGTTCATTCAATCCAGTCACTCGGCACTGTTGACGGCCCCGGAGTCAGATTCGTTGTTTTTCTTCAGGGCTGTCACCTCAGGTGCAAGTGCTGTCACAATCCTGACACGTGGGAAATGAACAGTGGCAAAGAGATGTCCCCTGTTGAGATTTTTGAAAAAGTTAAAAGATACAAAGAATACTTCGGTACTGATGGCGGTATTACCATTTCGGGTGGCGAGCCTCTGCTGCAGGCAAAAGAAGCTTATGAGCTTTTCAAGCTGTGCAAGGATGACGGCATCAACACCTGCCTTGACACTTCAGGTGCAGTGATGAACGAGGATGTAAAAAGGCTTCTGAGCGTAACGGACCGTGTACTTCTTGACATTAAATATACAAACGACGAAGACTACCGCAAAAACGTCGGATGCGCTATGAAGCCTGTTATTGAGTTTCTTGAATATCTCAATAGCCTGACAATTGCGACAACACTCAGACAGGTTATTATACCCACTCTTAACGATTCTGAAGAGAGCGTATTGAAGCTCAAAAAAATCAGAGAAAAACACCGTTGTGTTGATTCTGTTGAACTTCTTGCATTTCATAAAATCTGCGAGAGCAAGTATCAGAATATGGGTATTGATTTTCCACTTTCGGATACACCTGAGCCGACGAAAGAAAAAATGTCATCACTCAGCAAAATAATCTGCCGGGAGAAAACCCTATGAACGAATTTAATATAGTTTTTCTTGAAAAATATAAGCATCTGGACAAGCTTTGTCGTGATATGTTCGGCACAGAACAAGGTGTTACAGACTACATTAACACCGCAAAAAACGATACATATCTACAAAATCACAATGATATCAGAAAGCTGATAAGATTGCGCCACATCAGAAATCAGTTGACACACGATGTTAACACATTCAACGTACCTATGTGTTCTGCAAGTGATATCGATTGGCTTGAAGATTTTTATCAAAAAGTTTTCAGTGTTTCTGACCCACTTTCACTTAGATTGAAATCTAAGAACACAACTAAAAATATTGTTTATGTCGACAAAAGACCTCAGACTCAAGCTTATATCCCTCCCCAAAACAATAGTTTTGTACTTCCTGTTTTTCTCGGCATCACTCTTGCAATAATCACAGTAACTCTACTATATTTTTTCTTTTTTATATAAACAAATCTCTGTCAGCTTTGGCAGAGATTTTTATTTATATCAAAAATATTAAGGTAGTCTATATTTTTATCGGTTCAATTATAAAACCAAGATATTGCGAATGCGGACTATTTCTGCTATAATTCTTATGACGGGAGCTGAAGAAATGAGTAAAACGGATTACAATGAAATGTACAAAAGGATTTTTGACACCTTAGGCAATCTGACACCACTTACCGTTGATTGCGGTGTAATTTGCAACGGTGCCTGCTGTAAGGGTGATGCGCAGACGGGAATGAGGCTTTTTCCGCACGAAGAAAGCAGTCTTGATATCACTGAATTAGAATCCGGTGAAAGATTAGCTGTGTGCAACGGCACCTGTGACAGAAGCAAGCGTCCTCTCGCTTGCAGAATTTTTCCGTTTTTCCCTACAATTGATGAAGACGGCAAAATCTACGTTGAACCCGATTACCGTGCTGCAAGGCTTTGCCCGCTGATCACTCACAGTGACGAAATCGTATTTGATCCTAAATTTTTCAAGGCACTCGAAAAGGTCGGAAAAATTCTCGCAAAAGATGACGAATGCAAAGAATATCTCTATAAAATCACTGAGGAAATTGATATGTATTACAGCTTCCTTTCAGACGAATAAATTGTTGAAATTAGCAACCAGGTATGTTATAATGTCTAAAATTGAGGATGGGAGAAATCACAATGGTTGAATATCAGAAAAAAATTAAAAGAGTTATAATTTCAGAAGAAGAAATTGCTGCAAAAATCAAAGAAATCGGTAAGGAAATCGATAAAATTTATGACGGTCGTCCCATCCTTCTCGTGAGCGTTCTTAAGGGTGCTTTCGTTTTTATGGCTGACCTTTGCAGAGCTGTTTCCGTGCCCTGTGAAATCGGCTTTATGTGCGCAAAAAGCTACTACAAGGGAACTGTTTCAACAGGTGTTATAAACATCACAATGGACCTTGACCAGGATGTTAAGGATTATCACGTTGTTATCGTTGAGGACATCATTGACACAGGCAGAACACTTAAAGATGTTGCCGCACTTCTCAGATCACGCAATCCCCTTTCACTTCATATCGTTACTCTTCTTGATAAGCCTGACAGAAGACTTGTTGAAATTTCGCCTGACTGGGCACTTTTCACGATTCCTGATTTCTTTGTCATCGGTTACGGTCTTGATTGTGGTGAGTATTACAGAAACCTTCCGTACATAGCTGAATATAATACTGAAATATAATAAAAATCCTGCCTTCGGGCGGTGTAAATCAGGGATTTGATAGGTTTAAAGTTGCCCTTTCCCGCTTATACTTTATGAAAAAACCTCGTAAGGCGTCAGCCTTGCGAGGTTTTATTCATTTCGTCTGAACGA
>JAXJUJ010000086.1:0-6048 GCA_036309125.1 Acutalibacteraceae bacterium
AGAGCAATATCAGAGGCGTTTGAGTGCGATGTGGATTGGGCAGGAGATACAAAAAATGTATATATTTGTTCACCTGCATCCGCATATACCATACATGCCCAAAAATTTGAAGAAACCATAACCGACGATGAGGGGAATGTGCTAATTGAAGTGGTTGCATATTGTCCTGCCATAGAAAATCCCAATGAAAGTTCAACATTCGATACAATCAACGAAGATTATAAGTGGGATGTTGATAGGTTCTTGGAAGAAGCAAGAGAAAAGAAGGAAGATGCACTTACTTTGCGTAAACAAATGGGTGATGCTTTTGTACCTTTTGTTTATGAACTTACTTACGAACAAACTTACAGTATTTGGGGATACCTTTCGTTTGTTAGCCACAAATATGTAAATTTGGGCGGTGTTCATCCTACAAAAACAATGGAGTCAAGAACATATCACACAAACAATAATGTGGAACTTTCTGTTTCAGAATTACTTATGGAAGATCAACTGGATGTTTCTTTGGTTAAGTTTGTAACAGATTTATTTGTTGATAAGTTAAAGGAGATAGCACCTGAATCAGCTGATATATATACTTATGATTATGTGAATGAATATCTTGGATACGTTCAGTTCTACATCACACACAATTCGATGGTGCTTTATTTCAATCAGGGTGAACTTGCGCCTTATGCACTTGGTGTAATAAGCGTTGAAATTCCTTTTGATACCGGACTTTTCTATATCGATTCAAGAAATAACTACAAAGCAGAACAATTATTTGAACGCGAATATGACAACGGATACGAATGGAAGGTTTTTGACTATACAAAAGATAAGCTTGAAATTACACAAAAGGCTACCGATTATCCGCCTGAAAAAATTTATTCAGAATATTACCCTGTTGGCTTAATGCAAGTCACAGCAAAAGGCATTAAAAAGGGTAATGCGAGTTTAGTTATGGCACATGTAGAAAAGGGTAAGGGTTTGGAAACTGCAATTCAAATCAAAAAGGCAGATTTATATGTTGACGAAAATAATATGCTGTCACTTATTACCGAAGATGATGCTATGTATTTATCAAGTAAATAATTAAATGATTATATAAATTTAAAGGAGTCAAATGTTATGAAAAAGAAATTGTTATTCTTAATTCCAATGATTATTGTTGCAGTGCTATTGTTTATGCTTCGTGCAACAGGTATGACAGCACATATCGCTGTATCGGTTGTTGGTCTTGTATTACTTATTGCATACACAGTTGCAACAAAAAAAGAATGGAAAAATCCTGCACTTGAAATACTCCAGCGAGTTTTCTATGCCATCGCTTTAATTACAGGTGTTGTACTTATGAATGTACACGGGATCGCTGCTGTTTCCATTATTCATAAAATAAGTGCAGTTTTATTTGTGATTCTTTTAGCTGATGTAGAAATACACAAGGCAATTAAAAAATAATTTGATATATAGAGGAGTACATATACAATGAAAAAAACATTATCAATTATTTTAACACTTATCCTTTGCTTTAGCCTGCTTGCAGGTTGCAAAACACAAACTGAAAACAACAATGCTGAAACTGAAACCAATGCAAAAGTTGTAAACCCATTACCTGAGACTATTGACGTTAAAAAGCTTGACAATTGCACAGTTGCGGTTTCTTTGGCAGACGGCGATGTATATGTAGATGATAACGGAAAGATGCAAATGAAGGTTACTGTGTTTGCGTATGATATGTATGATATGGTGGATATCGCATCTCTTAATGAAAATGATGTTATTATACGCAAAAATGAAGAGGTAAAGGTCACAGAGCTTGAACGCCTTGATAGCGGACTTGTTCGCATTAACGGTGGCGAAGAAAACGGCGGATTTGATTTGGTTTCAAACGACAGTACCGTATATTACGAAACAGGAATGAATGATATTAAAGCTTACTATGAAATTGGCATGGTAACTCTTCCTGTATCTGATGAATTTGAATACATTGATGAGTCCGTTCTTGATTCAGAAGCAAAAACCTATTATCCCGGAGATTTTCTTACAGATGATGCGGAGATCGAATATAACTTCACTCCCAATAATACAAGTATTGTGATCGAGAACGGTACAATTATAAAAATGAATAAGGTTTATATGCCGTAACTAAGGAGTGACATATTATAAATGAAAAAAATACTTATCGCTGTTTTTTCAGTTGTATTATCTTTGAGTATAACTGTAACTTGCTTGGCAGCAGGGGTGTATTATCTTCCTGATGTAACAAGCGAAATGTCATCACCTTCCTATTGGGCAGAGGAAAGTGACATTCTTATGTCATATGATGAAATAGAAAATCTTAACAGAGAAACAATTCAGACAAAAGGCACTAATATGTACGACCTTAAAAATCTGCCTGAAGTCGTTGACGGAATTTCATTAAATGAAGCAATAAAAAAATCAAGTCAGGCAGATGCCGCATACTATCTTGGATGGACGTATCTTGAAAACACGGAAAAAGCCACTCAGGATGATTACGATAAAATAATCGAAAACACGCAGAATCCTGATGCAAAAAAAGAACAAAAGGTTCTCTATGGCATTGCAACCAAAAGAACAGAACTTCGCACATTCCCTGCCCCTGTTGCAATTTGGGACGATCCTGCCGATTCTGATTTTGACTATCAGTATCTCGTTTCGGTAAGAGTAAACGAACCGGTTGTAATCACATCAAAGTCAAAGGACGGAAACTACTATCTTGCAAAAAGCATTTGTTGTTCAGGATGGATTCCGAAAGATGCGGTTGCAATTTGCGATGATAAGGATGAATGGATTTCAGCGTGGGATATAAAAAATGAAAATGTCCTTGTAGTATGGGGTGATAAGGTGTTTACGGAAACCTCAATAGTTGGTGCAGAAACATCAGACCTTATGCTGACAATGGGAACAGTTTTAGAACTTGCAAAAGATGTTAATCCTAACGAACTTATAGATAACCGTGCGGCATACAACAATTATGCAGTATGGGTGCCTGTAAGAAATGATGATGGTACATATTCAAAAAAATTAACACTTATTTCAGAACATAAAAAAGTGTATGAAGGATATATGCCACTTACAAAAGAGAATATATCAAAGGTTGTGTTCTCGGCTCTCGGCAACGCTTACGGTTGGGGCGGAAGCCTTAATTCTGATGATTGTTCAGGATATATGAGAAATGTATATAAATGCTTTGGTATGGAGCTTGCTAGAAATACCACGTGGCAATCATCAATGCCTATGGCAAAGGTGAATATGCAGTATATGCCCAAAGAAGAAAAAATTAAATTCTTTGATGCACTTCCGTTTGGAACAATTCTCTATTTCAGCGGTCACGAAATGATGTACCTTGGCGAAAGAAATGAAAAGTATTATGTGATTAGCGCTGTTGGAACTATTATGCAACCAGAAAACCTATCGGTTCGTCAGCGTATCCGTTCCACGATTGTAAATACACTCGATGTTAAAAGAGCTAACGGCAATACATGGTTTGATGAGCTGACTGTGGCACTTGTTCCATATTTCAGTGTCAATGAAAACACTTTGCCGGAGTATGAATGGTATCATGATGGCGTAGCATATTGCCTTAAAAACAAAATCATACAGGGTGACGAAAATAAGTTCTTCAATCCATCTAAAAACATAACTTGGGCAGAGCTTTTGCAGATTTTGTACAACATGGAAGAAACAAAGCCGGAATATGAATTTGAGGAAGATGCTGCCTGGTATGCAGGGGCAGTTAAATGGGCGAAAGATAGCGAGTTGATATATGAAAATGACAAAGACTTTGAATCTGAATCAGTGATAAGCCGTCAGCAGCTCGCATCTGTTTTATACCTGTATGCACAGTTTAAGGGATATGATGTAAGCGTTGGAGAAGAAACCAATATACTTTCTTATGATGATGCATTTGATATATCGGAATATGCTATTCCTGCTATGCAATATGTTATTGGTGCGGGAATTATAAACGGAAAAACATCAAGTACGGTTAATCCTGAAGATAATGCAACAAGAGCAGAAATTGCGGTGATACTTGAAAGATTTGTTCAGTACAATATCCGTATGGAAGAAGTCAAAAAAAATACCGTTGATTATACAAAAGATTTCACAGACTATATGTATCAGCCGAAATCTGATGATTCGGTGATTGATAACTTGAAGACGATTGACCGATGCAGCTACGGAACTGCTGGATCGTCATTGTCACAGGTAGTAGCAGGAGTTTCTGTACTTAAGCTTTCAAAGGCAGATGGAGTAAATGATAAGCTTTCAGAATACCTTAAAGGAATGGATGCGACACAGAAGGACTACTTTTCATTCCAGTGGCAGATGTGCATGAAGAAGGCGTATGGAATTATTGAAAATCCTGAAAGCTTTGAAGGCGCATTAAGGGATGCAGGTCTTGATAATATTGATATGTCTGATTTTGATAAAGACGGACTTGATGAACTTAACAGCACAATTATGAGTGAACTTGAAAAATCAAACATTAAAAATGAATGGAAAAATCATTTTGAAATTGAACCGTTTACATTCTGGGAAGATTAAATGTTTTTGTAACAGTAAAACATGAGTAAGTTGAAAAAAACAGAAAATATGATAGAATATACATAGTAAGATAACTGCAACGGCAGTTTAAACAAACGAAAGAGGGATTAAGTATGAATCAAAAATGGAGCGAAAAAACTACATTGCAAAAGGTTATGGACATTATTGCCGGAATTGCATTTTTAGTATATTTAATATTTCAGGCGTTGGAAAGAGCAGGCAAGGTAGTGTCTGCAGATCTTATTACAAGCATAGCTATATTAGTTGTCTGCGTATGTGAGGCGGTTTCATTCTGGAATACAAAACGCGTATTCTCTTATATTGCAATCGGAGGGGGATTTTTATTGGCAACGGTTTTAGCATTGTTGTATTTATTATAAGCGGATAGAGATACTGATTGCGGAGAGTGATTATTATGAAATCTAATAAAGAAAAACTAAAAAACAGAATATTTATAAGCTTATGTATCTCTTTGCTTGCCGTTGTTCTTTGTTTCTTTGTATATACAGGAAGAAATTATGGAAGTCAGGCAATGAATGCACTATATCTTTCCGCAGAATTTCAGGGTGAGTATAAAGTGGCGGACGGCAATTGGCACCCTTATGTCAAAGGTGAGCATATTCCTGCCAATAAAGGTGATGTAACATTGAAAGGGCATTTTCAGTTATTTGTTCCTACCACGGGAGAGGTTGTAGGAATTGCAGATGAAGGCGTCGTTCTTGCGTTTTATTTTAACCATATTGGCGGTGAAATTTCGGAAGACGGAAAAACTTTCCGCCCCTTTGATGCCGAGAGTGTTCTTATTGGCGAGGATCTGTGCGGTAAAATGTATATCGGATCTGAATGCACAGGTGATGAAGAAATTACAATCAGGCTGAAGAACCCTCATAAATTCGGAAACCCGGGAGCCATTGACGATTTTCTTAACAACTTAAGCACCTATGGCGGAACAGATTTTGAGAGAGATACATTAAACAGAGGCAGTGCGGATAGAATTTTGGGTATTGCATTTATTTTGTTTGCATTTATGATTTTGGGTACGGCGATATTCTCTATGCTCATTCATATCAAAGGAAGTAAAAATCTGTGGCTTGCGGGATTTGGAATTTTCTCTGCCGGAATATACTTCTTATTTAAGGCTCACGGAGTTATGTTCTTTAGCGAAATAATTAAATTCAATACCCGTATGGTTATAGGCTCTATGATGCTTTATATGCTCTGTGTAACTGCTTTTGTTGCAGCTATGTTTGAGGACAAGCTTAGAAAATTAAGCAATAGTCTTACCATTCTTGCTTTATTCTCAAATCTGGTAATTTTACTTTCACCGTCAGTTTCCGATGTAAAGTTCTATGATACATTACCTGTATGGGTGTCTGTGCAGAGTGTGATTTGCATTGTGATGACAGTTCTTCGTGCTATCCGTCTTGTAAAAGGTGATAAAAAAGAAAAAATGCTTTCGGCTTTTGCGATGCTTCCGATGATTTCGTTTATAATCGA
>JAXJUJ010000087.1:0-12845 GCA_036309125.1 Acutalibacteraceae bacterium
ACAGAATTTAACGGGAACATAATATGTTCCCCTACGAAATCAATCCAATCGGGATCGTAGGGACGGGCGTCCTCGACCGTCCGTTAATACAGCAGAATCTGCGGACCGTCCGGGAGGCCGGTCCCTACACACAGAGAGTTAGATTGTGCGAAATAAATCACCCCGACAAACCCGAATTTATTTTAGTCTTTTGTTGATATTATGTCGCATTAATAAAATTATTGCTCTTTTATAAATTTTTTCACAATCCTATTGTCTTTTTTTGCAAATTGGTATATCATATATGTTATAAATTTGCTCCACAAAACAGGAGGTAATATTATGAAAAAAAGAATCAGCACAAAGTTAACAGCATTGTTTGTTGCTCTTACTCTCGTTTTTGCAGTAGGTGTACCTGCTTTTGCAGCACCTGACGAGGACGTTATGACAGCGTGTAAGGGCAACTGCGATCAGTGTCCGTCACTTGTTATTCCGGGCATCTTCCAGTCAGAGGTTTTCCTTTATGACGAAAATGGTGAAATTGCCGTAAACGCTGACGGAGAACAGTATTCAGGACCGTTCTATCTTGAATCAACAGCGGAAATTGTCAAAGTAGCTCTTTCGAAAGCTCTTGTGCCGCTTATTATGTCACTTGTGCTTCAGCGCGATGTAGCTGATTTACTTGCTACAAATGTAGGTGAGGCAATCGGCGAAATCCTTATGGAAAATATTCAGTGCGACGAAAACGGTGATCCTATCAAGGATATCCGTGCAACAAAGTATGCGACAAGCGTTGAGTACCTTTCAGAGCACGACCGCGAACACATCCTCGACAATGTTCCTCTTCAGAAGTACATTGATATTGCCGGTGCAGATCATCTTTACTTCTTCTCATATTACTCACTCGGTAATATGATTGATACAGTTGAAGAGCTTTACAATTATATCCAGACTATCAAGGAGCAGACAGGCCACGATAAGATCAATATCGTTCCTATCAGCCAGGGTGGCTCACTTGCTAATATGCTTCTTCAGATGTATAAGGATAAGGGAAGAGATATCTCTGAAGATATCAACAGAATCGTCTACGTTGTACCTGCAAAGAACGGTTCAACACTCGTAGGCGAAATCATCGAGCACGGTCTTCTTGACGATGACGAGGCAATCTACGGCTATATGATTCCGAAGCTTCTTGAGGGCGACTGGTACGGTTATCTTATTAACCTTGCACTTCGTATTTTCCCGAAGGACGTTCTCAACAGCATTCTTGACAGCGCAGTTGAAGGTCTTGTCGGAGGACTTAAGTACAGCACACTTATCTGGGGTCTTTGCCCGATGGAAAATTATCCTGCTGGTGCAGAAATGTATCTTTCAGATGAAAGTATGAAGGAAATCAGACGTCAGACAGATATCTTCTATCAGGCACAGTGCAACGCTGATCAGAATATCCTTGATGCAATCGATTCAGGTGTTAAGGTGTTTGATATCTGCGGCTACAACTATTCACTCTATGCAATCGTTGACAGCTGGGACAATGTAAATGCTGACGGTATCATTCAGCTTGATTCAACATCAATGGGTGCTGTAAGCTACGGTGTTGATGTCGAGCTTCCTGAAGGCTATGTAACAGAAAATCCGCATTGTACAAATTATGAGCACAATCACATCGATCCTCATAATATCGTAGACGCACGTGCAGGACTTCTTCCTGATACTACATTCTATTTCTACAATCAGAATCACGAGAAGACAGGTAACAATGACGTTGTTATGAGACTTGCCGTTGATCTTCTTACTGACGAAAACTTTGTTGACGTTTATTCATATCCTGACAGATATCCGCAGTTCAACACAGCAAGAAATACAAAGGGTATCAACAATGATCTCAGGGATATCAAGACAATGGATTTCTCAACCCTTGATCCTGAAGTTGCAGCAGAGCTTGAGGCTGCTATTGCTAAAGTAGAGGCTGAGCTTGAGAATACAGTTGTTGACAATGAGTCACTTGATGCAGCTAAGGAAGAGTTCTATGCAGCAAGAGCAAAGGCTCGCGGCGAACAGTATCCTGCGGAGAATGATGACAAGACAAACGACATTCTTTCAAAGATCTTCAAATTTGCAAGTGATGTTACATATAAATTCTTCGGACCTCGCGGATGGTTCGACGTTACAATCTGACAGTAAAATATTACGAGAGGCAGTTTTTAAAACTGCCTCTTTTTTTTGAAAAATTTTCTAAATTTTGCTTGACAAAACTAAAAAACCGCGCTATTATATTTGTGGTTAGCGGGAGCTAACTGCAATTTTGTGTCGTACGGTTAGCTTTGGCTAACTCGAAAAAGCACAGTCTGCTGTTCAGGAGGCAAAGAGATGAAAACACTCAAAGACATCAAGGTAGGCAAAAGAGCTACGGTAGTCAAGGTTCACGGCTCAGGTGCTCTCAAGCGCAGAATTATGGATATGGGAATTACCAAAGGTGTGGAAATTTATATACGTAAAGTTGCTCCGCTTGGAGATCCGATAGAAATGAACCTGCGTGGCTATGAGCTTTCATTAAGAAAAGCCGATGCTGAAATGGTAGAGGTTGAATAAATCGAAAAAGGGGATTAACCCTGTTATTTTTTACTTTGTCGGTTAGCCTAAACTAACCAAAGGAGAATGATTATGTCAATTAAAATTGCTCTTGCCGGCAATCCAAACTGCGGTAAGACAACATTGTTCAATGCCCTCACAGGTTCAAACCAGTATGTCGGCAACTGGCCGGGTGTTACTGTTGAGCATAAAGAAGGCTCATACAAAAAAGAGAAAGATGTAGTAATTACAGACCTTCCGGGTATTTATTCACTTTCTCCCTATACACTTGAAGAGGTTGTTGCGAGAGACTACCTCGTAGGACAAAGACCGGATGCTATTCTTAATATTGTAGACGGAACCAATATAGAAAGAAATCTTTATCTCACAACGCAGCTTATCGAGCTTGGTATTCCCGTTGTTATCGCAATCAATATGATGGATATCGTCCGCAAAAACGGTGATAAAATTGACATTGAACTTCTTTCAAAAAAGCTCAGCTGTCCTGTTGTTGAAATCTCTGCTCTTAAAGGTGAGGGAATCCAGGAATCTGCCGAAGCAGCAATCGCAGCAGCAAAAGCAGAAAGAAAAGAACCTGCGCATATCGCCCACATT
The DNA here is from genome assembly GCA_036309125.1 of Acutalibacteraceae bacterium. Lineage (GTDB taxonomy): Bacteria > Bacillota > Clostridia > Oscillospirales > Acutalibacteraceae > CAG-488. The sequence continues at coordinate 3,166 of JAXJUJ010000087.1, forward strand.
TTCTCGGGTGCTGTTGAACATGCGATTGCACATATTGAAGAGGCAGCTGTTCACAATATGCCTGAGGAACAGCAGAGATGGTATGCTGTCAAGATTTTCGAACGTGATGAAAAGGTGCTTAAAGATTTTAATCTTGATAAGAAAAAGCTTGAGCATATTGAATTTGATATTCAGGATGTTGAAAAAGAAATGGATGATGATGCAGAAAGCATTATTATCAATGACAGATATAATTACATAGAAAAAATCGTTCAGGTGTGCTGCAAGAAAAAGCACGCAGGCAGACTTACTGTTTCAGATAAGATTGACAACATCGTTACAAACAGAATTCTTGCTCTTCCTATTTTTGTAGGAATAATGTTTCTTGTTTATATGATTTCAATCGGAACGGTGGGCGACTGGACAGTAGGATTTATGAATGATACGCTTTTTGGCGAAACAATCATTCCTGCTGTTACAACAGGTCTTGAATCAATAGACTGTGCTCCGTGGCTTGTAAGCCTCGTTGCCGACGGTATTCTGGGCGGTGTAGGATCTGTGCTTGGCTTTGTTCCGCAGATGGTTATTCTTTTTCTTCTTCTTTCACTCCTGGAGGACTGCGGATATATGTCAAGAGTTGCCTTTATTATGGACCGTCTTTTCCGTAAATTCGGTCTTTCGGGTAAGAGCTTTATTCCGTTGCTTGTTGCTTCGGGATGTGGTGTTCCGGGCGTTATGGCGAGCCGTACTATTGAACAGGAACGCGACAGAAGAATGACGATTATGACAACCTGTTTTATTCCCTGCGGTGCAAAGATGCCGATAGTTGGTCTTATTGCATCAGCGTTTTTCGGTGGAAGTGCATTGATCGCAACAGCAGCATATTTTGTCGGCATTCTTGCTGTTATTGTTTCAGGTCTTATTCTTAAAAAGACAAAACCATTTTCAGGTAAACCTGCTCCTTTTGTCATGGAGCTTCCTGCTTATCACGCACCCGTTCCTTCAAATATTTTCAGAACAACAGCTGAAAGAGGCTGGTCATTTATTAAAAAGGCAGGTACGATTATTCTTGCTGCAAGTATTATCATCTGGGTGCTCAACAGTCTTTCATTTGAAGGTGGATTCCATTACATAACTGAGGGTACTGTAGGCAAATCAATACTTGAAAATATAGGTAATGCAATCGCAATAATCTTTAAGCCGCTCGGCTTTGGCACATGGCAGGCTGCTGTTGCAACAATTCTCGGTCTTGTTGCAAAGGAAGAGGTAGTTGGTGTGTTCGGTTCACTTTCTTCAATGGCAGATGCAAGCATATTTGAAATTTTCGGTGGAAATTCAATTGCCGGTTTCTCGTTTATGGTCTTCAATCTTCTTTGTGCTCCTTGCTTTGCTGCTATGGGTGCAATCAGACGTGAAATGAACAACGCTAAATGGACAGTCGGTGCTATTTCATATATGTGCATTTTCGCTTATGCTATAGCTCTTATGATTTATCAGTTCGGTTCCTGGTTTATCGGAACGGGCAGCATAATCGGAACAGTTGCCGCAGCGTTGGTACTTATCTTTATGCTCTATATGCTTTTCAGAAAGAACAAATATGAGCAAAAATAAAAATCAAACGGAGGTATTCTTATGAATTTACCTACATTTATAGTTTTGGCAATTATTGTGGCAGTTTTTGTCGGAATTGTTGCGAAAATGATAATCGATAAAAAGAAAGGCAAATCCTCATGCTCATGCGGATGCTCAGGATGTGCGATGAAGGATTCCTGCCACTCAGCTAAATAAAAATATCGGCTTACAGATTTTAATTTTCTGTAAGCCGATGCTTTTTTGTTTTAATTTATTTTGCTATTGTTCTGAAATTTTCTCTGATTTCAGTGGTATTACCTGTGGTCAGGTAATAATCATACTCAAACGGGGTATAGCTTTCAAGAGCCATTTTACGTATAACGGCAATGTATGACGTTGTGCCGTCGATTGACGGGTCGTGATTTGTAGTTTTTTCTCTTTCAAATACACCTGAAAGGAATTCTGTTTCACCTGTAACGTAGACGCCGATACCGAAGCTGTCGTCAAACTCACCGATGAATGCTGACCAATTTTCGCTTGAATTGAATTTAGGATAACCTGCATCGGGCCAGAATATAAGCTTGGGTTCGACAGTAAGTGTATCGTTTGTCCACGGCTTGTCGCCACCGTAATAAACATATCTGTTGAATGGTTCGATGCAATAGAATGCGGCGATCTCCTGATCACGTACGTTTGTGACATAGCCTGAAAAATCAGTAAATCTGCAGGAAACACGGACAACTTTGTTTTCAATCACATAGTTCGCTTCCATATATGACGGAGTGATAGATTCTTTGCTTTTTGCCCAGTCGAGAGGCTGACATTTGATGTAAATAGAATTTTCGTCATAGCGGATGTCAACGATTTTGCTGTTTTCGTTAAACTGGTTACCACCCTGAACAGGGTTGTAGTCCCAGACATTACCCATATAAGTACCGTTTTCGTATCCCTGTCCTGTAAATGAACCGTAATATGACTGCTGTACGAGTCTGCCTGTGTCGGCACGGTTGATAAGATTTACGTTTGAATTTACAACGGGTGCACCGTAACGTTCACCTGCATTTGAATCGACGAAAATTCGTCCGTCCTTTTCAACGGCTTCAACGTCAGAGTCAAGGTCTTCAAGATAGCTCAGAGCGCCACCCCAGAGAAGATTAACACCGATTTTATAATTTTCTGTCTGAATAAAAATATTTTCATCGGGGATTTCACGGTTGAAAACTGAAAAACCGTCAATTTTGATTGTTGATATTTCTTTATCCAAAGGCTCGAAAGAAACAGAGCAGATTGCATTTGCTTTTGTTCCTTTAAGCATATTGTCGATGAAAGAATAGAAAGTTTTGTTTTCACCCGGCTCCAGGAAGAAATTTTCTGCTTTCTCAACGGCACCGCAACGGTAGGTGAGGGTACCTTTGACATATGCATCCGTACTGTATGCAATGCCGTAGTAATTATACCAGCCGTGAGTGATGTCGCTGAAGTTGAATGTTTTTTTACCGTCAAGCTTGAGAAAATCTTCGGAGAAGGTTACGTCTTCGTCAAAGTAGATTTCTGCATTCTCACCGTTAAGGCATACACTTTCAGTGCTGAACTCTCCCTGTGAAAGTGTAATGTCTTCATCATTACGGACGGGAAGAAAGCTCACAGGGTAAGTGAAAAAACCGAGAATAAAGGAAAGGATGATGCTTAAAACTTTTCTTAATCCGATTAAAAACATATTAGTCACCTCTGTGGTTTATATTATCATATTTTTTCTGCAAGGCAAATAAAAAATGTTTTTCTCTTGTAAAAATAAAACTTTTTTGGTATTATATTACGCAAAAGGAAGGTGTTATTTATGTTTGAATTTATCGCATTGACAAAGGGTTTTCTTTCTGTTCTGCTTACTGTTCTGAATTTTCTGAGCTTTGGTCTTTTCGGCAACTTTACGGCAGAAACAAAACCTCTTGAGGAAGATTGCAAGGTTAACTTTGCCGTTGTTTCCGACGTTCATATGACAGAGGAGAAGGCAAGAGCTGATATGCTTCGTTTCGGCCTTCAGGATATGCAGGAGTTTGAAAGTCCTCTTGACGCGCTCATCCTGTCAGGTGACCTTACAGACCACGGTGAGCCTGAGGAATGGGAAAACCTCGCAGGTGCATTTGCAGATTACACACCTGCAAAAAACATCATTTTTGCTCAGGGTAATCACGATACGTGGACAGGCGATGATGACTACGCTCTTTCAAAGGAGCTTTTCTATGAGTATAACGAAAAAATTGCAGGTCGTGAAATTGATAATGTCTACTACTCTACGAAGATAAACGGCTACACCTTCATTGTTCTCGGCAGTGAAGCTGATCACACAAGTCAAACGGTAAGCGACGAGCAGGTTGCCTGGCTTGCAGCAGAGATGGAGAAGGCTTCTCAGGACGGTCTCCCGATTTTTGTTATCAACCACTGGCCGATCAACGAAAGCCACGGTCTTCCCGAAACATGGGGCGATGACGAGCCTATGCCTGATGACGGCGGTATCGGTGACAAGTCAGCAGAAGTAGAAAAGATTCTTAAATCATATGACAACGTATTCTATATCACAGGTCATATTCACAGCGGTTTTGTGAAACCCGGTCAGGAGAATGTTTACGGTTACACAAGCGTTGAGTCGGAAGGTTCATTCCATTCAATCAACCTTCCGCAGTATATGTATATGACTCTCAGAGGACGAATTGCAAACGGTACAGGATTCACATTTGAAGTTTATGAGGATAAGGTTGAAATCCGTGCAAGAAGCTTCTCAGCAGGTGTATGGTACACAGACTACGATTGGTCATTTGATCTTGTATAAATTTATATAAAAAAGCTGTTACGCTCCGGTGAGTGTAACAGCTTTTGTTATTGTTGTTCTTCCTTGTATTTTTCTGCCTGAAGATTGAACATATATGCGTATTTTCCGTTTTTAGCCATAAGCTCTTCGTGAGAACCACTTTCGACGATTTCACCGTTTTCAAGCATATAGATAACGTCAGCCATAACTGTGGTTGAAAGACGGTGTGAGATGAAAATAACCGTCTTATCCTTCGCTGCACGTGACAAAGCTTCGTTAAGCGAATATTCAGAAACGGGGTCGAGGTTTGCACTCGGCTCGTCGAGAATTGCAAACGGGCAGTCTTTGTAGAATGCTCGTGCAACAGCAACCTTCTGAGCTTCGCCACCTGAAAGGGAAACACCTTCGTCGTCAAACTCACGCAGGAGGATTGAATCCACGCCGTTGTCGAGCTGCTTTGAAAAGCTACTTTCTTTAAGTGCTTCAAGAACCTTTTCTTTATCAGGGCAATCATTCATAGAAACATTTTCTCCGAGTGTTGCACCGAAAAGTGAGAAGTCCTGGAAAACAGCAGCATAATTTTCGTGGTATGAACGGAGTGTCCAGTCTTTGATGTTCTGACCGTCAACGGTTATCGCACCCTCAGTAACGTCATAAAGACGGAGAATGAGGTTTGTGAGCGTTGTTTTACCTGCACCGTTGTAGCCGACAAGGGCAATTTTCTGGTAAGGCTTGATTTCAAGATTGATGTTTTTGAGTGTCGGTTTTTCACAGCCGGGGTAGGTGAAGGAAACGTTTTTAAGCTTGATTGAAACAGGCTTGTCAAACTTTTTAACAAGGTCTCCGTCCTTGATTTTCTTTTCAGCAGCCATAAACTTTTTGTATTTTTCAACATAAAGTCCGTTTTCTCTTACACCCAGAGCAAACCAGCTTGTCATCGCAAAAACACTCGCACTTACTGAGCTTACGCCGTTGAATGTTGCGGCAAAGTCACCGAGTCCGATCTCTTTTGTGACAATAGCCTTGTAACCCATATAAATGGTAACACCGAGACAGATGAGCAGAGTCATCGGCAGACTTTCCTGACTGAAGTAGAGAATCCACTGCTTTTTAAGGAAAGGTGAAATTGTGAATATACGGTCAAAAATATTTTTCTGATAACGTCTTTCAATCATTTCACCAGCAGGATTGAGTCGCAATTCCTTTGCGTAATCCTGAAGATAAAAGACTCGCGAGAAATAAAGGTTTTTTCTGTCAAGCGGAGTCATTACCTTTTTCTTTTCAACGTTTACATTTGCAATAAGTCTGCCGACAGGCACCATTATGCCCACGCACAACGCTATGAAAATAAGGCAGACAGGGTCGATGGTGACGATAACCGTCGTGATGGAAACAATGGAGACCATATGAGTGAAAAAGTCCTGAGTGTCTGCCATAATATCATCCACACGGGTGCTCATTGTGTTCATAGCAAGAACGAAGTCGTTATAGAATTCGGGGTTATCGTACGCCTCAAAGTCCATTGCAGCAGCTTTTTCATAAATCATGGAATACAGCTTATAATGAAGCTTTTCAGCCATCTTCGGTCGGTAGATTTCATAGAATATCGTGTTTCCGAGATTACCTATTATAACAACAACAGCAAAGGCGGCACACGCAACAACAATTCTGTAAAGTGCGACACCTGATTCGACAACGTCAATTATGTACTTAAGAAGAATGACGTTTGAAAGAAGCCACGGGAGATTTGACAGCAAGTCAAAAAAGAGAAGCGAGATGAGAAGTAAAGGAGCGTTTTTGATAACAAAGCCGAGCATAAAGAGATAGTTTTTTATACTGTGAGCCTTTTCCTTAGTTTTAGTTTTCATCGTCATCCTCCTCTCTGTAGCCTGATGCCTGCAATGTGAACATTTTGCAGTATTCACCGTCGAGAGCCATAAGCTCTTCGTGTTTTCCGGTTTCAATCAGTTCACCGTGTGCGAAAACAAGGATATTGTCACTTCTTGTTGCGCTTGAAAGACGGTGAGAGATGTAGATAACAGTTTTATCTTTAGTGCCTTCCATAAGGCTGTCATACATTTTTGTTTCAGCTACAGGGTCAAGAGCAGAAGAGGGCTCATCGAGAATTGCAAGGTCAAAACTTTTTGCAAACATTCTCGCAATCGTAACCTTCTGGCTTTCACCACCTGAGAGAAGGACACCTTCCTCGTCAAATTCACGGGTAAGTATGGAGTTTTCTTTATCTTCAAGAGAAAGGATTTTGTCGTAAACTCCACTCTGTCGAAGAGCCTTCTGTGCGACAGAAATGTTGGTTTCATCAACTTCTTCAATAAGCACGTTTTCTGCAACAGTCATTGCAAAGATTCTGTAATCCTGAAAAACACTTGCAAATCTTTCACGGTACTTAAGAAGGTCGTATTCTTTGATGTTGATTCCGTTATAAAGGATTTCTCCTTCGTCAACGTCATAAAGGCGCATAATAAGCTTTGAAAGAGTGGTTTTACCTGCACCGTTATGTCCTACGACGGCAATGCTTTCGCCTTTGTTGATTTTAAAAGAAACATTTGTGAGAGTGTTTCTTTTGTTTCCGCTGTAACAGAAGGAAACATTTCTGAATTCAAGGCTTTCGAATTCTTCGGGAATGAGTGTACCACCTTTAATTTTTGTATCATAAGCGAGAAACTCGCGAAGATTCTGCACCCAAAGACACTGCTTCTGCTGCATTGTAAAGTAACGTGCAAGCTGATTAAGCTTGTTTCTGCAGTTTGTGATAGCAGAGACAAGAACTGAAAATTCGGAAATCATAAGGTCGCCACGGTAGAGAAGACGGAAACATCCGTAGCCGAAGCCGCCTGCGATTGGGATAACCTCGCCGAAAAAGTCAGTAAACATCTCGAGGATTGCAATTTTTTTGCCGTATTTGGAAATGGTTCTGATATTGTCGTGAATAGCTTCGTTGAAACGACGCTTGATAACCGTGAAAATGTCTGTGGTTTTGATTTCCTTTGCGAAGTCTTTGAGAAGTACGGTTCTTTTCGTGTAGTCCTTCTGACGCTCGAATGGAGTCATTTCCTTTTCTTTCTGGAATTCGACACCGTTTCGCTTAAACTGGAAATACATAACGATTATCGGACAAACGATAATGATAAGAAGAATAGGGTCGATATTATAAAGATAAATTGCCAACGATATGATACTGACAATTGAGCCTATCGTCCACGCCGAGCCTTCGATAATACGCTTGTAAGCGCCCTTTTCGATAACCCATGTAGCTCTGTTGTAGTTATCGAAAAATTCGGGGTTTTCGTAACAGGCAAGTTCAACCTGCTGTGCTTTTTCAAAAATCATTTTGTTAAGGTAACCCTCAAACTTGATTTCATATTTTTCACGCACAGGGTGGAATACAATATAACCGAAGAGGTCGACTGCGAGCTTGCCGAGGATGATAAGACCTATCTTGATAACAAATTCACGGAAGGTGCCGTGACCTTCAATGATTGCAAGCGCTGTTTCCAGAAACATAACATTGAAGACAACAGCGTAGTAAACGTTTTCGCTGATATATGCAAGGTAAATGAGAATAGTGGCGATAGGTGCAGTTTTAAAACTGCATTTAAGCATAAATGCGGTATTTTTGAAAATATGTGCCTTTGCTTTAAAATCAACAGCACTCAAAATCGCATCCTCCTTTCAATTTTAGTAGGGGATACAGCTTGATTTAAAATATTTTATCGTAACCCTTTGCCCAGAGACCGACGAGTTTGCTGTCCCATCTTCTCGGGATTGCGAGACAGGTAGCTGTCACGAGTGAAATCTTGTTACCTGCATTGACCATTTTCTTGAGCAGGTCAATGTTGCTGCAAGCCTGCTTTGCTTTATTGAGAAGATCATTGATGTCAAAGAAATCGATAACATCGTAGAAGCTGCCGAAGTCTGCAGTGAGAGTAACGTTATAGTCAGTGAGAATACCGGAATTGAAACAGTAGTCGAGATCCTCGGGCGAGAATTTGAACATAAGGTTTTTAACGCATTCAAGCGGAGCGAGACCTGTGCCGAGATGCTTGTAGAAGAGCACCTGATACTTCCATAAAGCTTCAACTCCGAAGCCCTGAGTTTTGTCGTTGATTACTGTTTCAGCAAGGATTCGTGCAGCCTTGAGTGAGTTTGCGATACCTGAACCGATAAGGGGTACTGTCATAAATGCACTGTCACCGATAGCTGCATAGCCGTCAGCGACCATAACGGAGAGTGGGTGACGGACAGGAATATCTACAAACTGACCACCACGTACGATTTCTGTACCGAGGCGAGGGTTTGTAGGACGGAGATAGTCAGCAAAACGGTTAACCTCTTCCATTGTGAAGTCTTCAAATCTGCCGATGAGAAGATCAGTGTGTTCACCCTCTGAAGCAACCCACGCAATTCCCTCGACGCCTTCGGGACGAAGAAGAACCTTGAACTTATCTGCGACTTCCTCATCACTTGCTTTGTTATAAAAGGCTCTGTATATAGTAACTCTCTGCTGACGTGTAATTTCTTTCTGAATCATAAGAGAGGAGGGAAGATTGCGACGTACGGGTGAGTTCATACCACAGGAGTCGATGATAAGATCAGCGAAGAAATCTCCCTTTGATGTGCGGATACCTGCAACACGGTTGCCAAGCATAATAGGCTTCTGAATTTCACATTCATATACGATTTTTACGCCTTTTTCGACAGCATTGTCTATAAGAAGAGTGTAGATGTCTTTACGCTCCATCTTGATTTCGAGCTTATCCTGAGGAACGTGCTGATAGAGCTTTGACTCACCGTCGGGAGCTACAAAAGTCATATCCTCTTTATATTCGTACTTATCTTCAGCGGGCATCGGAATTTTAGCTATTTTAAGAGCATTAGGAGCAAAAATATCTGTCCAATCATAGCCAAGTGTACCTTCTTGAGCTTTTTCATAGACAGTAACATCGTATCCTGCTTCTGCGAGAAGTGCAGCGGAAGCAATACCACCGTGACCGAGACCTGCAACGATAATCTTTTTAGACATAGCATAAACCTCCTGAGAACATATGAAGAAATTATACCACCAACGGCAGATATATTCAATAGTTCAAAAAAGAAAAAGTAATCAAAGTATGATATAGATTAAAAGGAAAAACACCTGTTTTCGGCAGGTGTTTCGCAGAGTATAAAAAAGAAAAAACGTCCCTAAGGGCGGTGCAAATTAGGGATTTGTTAGGTTTAAAGTTGCCCTTTTTCGCTTATACTTTATGAAAAAACCTCGTAAGGCGTCAGCCTTGCGAGGTTTTATTCATTTCATCTAAACGAA
>JAXJUJ010000088.1:0-4543 GCA_036309125.1 Acutalibacteraceae bacterium
TTACCGAACCCCTTGATTTTTCTTGGAGTATCTGCTATAATACAGTTAATATATATGCCGTTTGCGGCAAAATAATTAAATGGAGGATATGGGTGTAGTTGAGTCCCGTGAACGAGATAAGGACGGCAAGGAGATCCGCAAACAGTTGGAAATCGACTTTGTTGCTAATCAGGGCAGCATACGGTATTATATTCAGTCTGCTTATGAGATTCCCGGCGACAGCAAATGGGAACAGGAAACCCGTTCCTTTGACAAAACCAACGATTCCTTTAAGAAGATTATTATTGTCGAACGCAGTATGAAGCCTCTCAGAGACGACAAGGGCTATGTAACGATGGGCGTGAAGGAATTTCTTCTGAATGAAAACAGCCTGGAATTGTAATAAGGACGTAGCAAAGAAATTGACTACATTTGCTGTGGTGCGAGTGTTCATAAGGGATTTACTCAAAATATAAGTAAAACCGGCTTCAAACATAGTATTCTACACTCCTGCTGTTGCTTAATAGAGAAACATATGGAGGAATACATAATGTCAAATATCATTGAAGATTTTTATTACGGCAACATTGAGCCGCAAGATGTCAATTCAGAATTAACACCCAAGCTCAAGAAGAAATTGAGCAATCTTGCCGAGAAAGAAGAACAACTCACAGCAAGACTCGCTGGTGAGGATAAAGAGCTGTTTCAAAACTATATAAGTGCATATATTGAGTTTTTAATAACAAGTAACGCTGACAGCTTTATATCAGGCTTTAGACTTGGTGCAAAATTTATATACGATACATTTGTTAAGAATACGAAAGGATGAATGCCCTATGAAAAGCAATACAAATATTCAATATATAACTAAAGAAAAACCAAATAAAAAGTACAATTCCGTCTTCTGCATTTGTAAAAACAGAAGGCGGAATTAAGTGCTGCAGGAAATATTGGTGCAGACAGTTCTTGAAATCATTATGTTGAGCAGATTATGCGGAATGTCCTGAATTCAAATGGCTTATATGTGATTTCTCCGGAACATTCTCCGATATACTCTTCAAGGGGTGAAACCTCAGTGATTTTTGCGTCGTGTGTAACATTCATAACAGTTTTTCCGGGAATACCGTAAGGCTCATAAACACGCACGATATATCCGTTGCCGTCTTCAGCAGGCTTGATACAATCAACGATAAGACCTTCATTTGAAAGAGTAACAACAGGCTTTTCATTACTTTCGCCTTCAAACACAACAAAAGGAGAATTGAAAAGATATGCTTCCTGAGCAACCTTACCTGCCGATAAACCACCCATATGAGGATAGATTGAATATGCAAAATCGTGTTCACCTGTATCACGGAAGCGTGTAGGACTGTCAACGTTGCGCATAAGAGTTATAGTCATATCGTTGTCAATAACATTGTGACCGTATTTGCAGTCGTTGATAATTGCAACACCGTAAACATCATCTGACAAATCTGTGAAACGGTGAGCAGCAAATTCGTGCTTCCATTTTTCGGCAGGTGTGTTCGGATGGGTGTTACGTTTTGTAATGCCGTAAGCAATTTCGTAGCTTGCATGAGCAGAAACCACATTTACAGGGAAAGATGCCTGAAGAATTTTATATTTTTCCTGCCAATCAACGTGAGAAACTACGTCAACCCTTGTAATGTTTGCATACGCAATAATATCCTGAGTAAGAACGGTGTTGTTATGCTTTTTAGTAACCCTTACCGTCACACGCTCGTCATTTATATCAACAAGCGTAATTTCATTCTGCCAATTCATATCAACAGGACGCATTTTGTATCCGTCATCAATATTCCATGCATCCTCATGCTCGGGACCGTCCTTATATGTAACAAGGTTGTTAAGGTTGTCACCGACAAATCTATCTGCACGCTTGTCATAGAAATCGCCGAGAGTGCCGTCCTCACGGATAATGAATGTAAAGAAGGGCGTTTCAATGCTGATTTTTCCGTTTTCTTTGTTTGCTGTAATTGCTTTTTCAGTATGTACAACTGAAGTTTTGTGATATGTTCTTGCACTGAAGCCTGCAAGATTTTTTACATATAAAATACAGTTACCGTCTGCATCTGTAATAACATTTGATGTGTTTTCTCCGTCCGTAAGTGCACAGCTTTCATACTTTTTGTCAACCTTTACGTATGCACTGCCGACAAATGAGTTTGGGTTATAAACTGTAACCTTGTCCTGTGCATCATCGCAAAGAGTATCAGTGACAAGCTCTTTTTCTTTTTTCTCTGCGAATACAAAAAGCTCTTTGTAGATTTTTTCTGCATCATCATAAACTGTATCTATAGAGCTGCCGGGAAGAACATCGTGGAACTGGCAAAGAAGCAGATCCTTCCAATGCTTTACAATTTCATCATATCCTGCATCCTTACCCTTGAGCTTTGCAAGAACTGAAAGCAAGTCAAGTCTGCGAAATGCCATTTCAATGTAACGGTTGTTGCGTTTTACATCGGCAATAGTTGTATATGTGCCCTGATGTGTTTCGACCGAGAGCTCCCCTTTCCACACAGGAAGATTTTCACGCTTTTTGTCAAGTTCAGTGAAATAGTCCTCTGCTTTTCTGATTTTTACCTCAGGCATACCGGGAACTGTCTGAAGCAGACGGTAATTCTTAAGCATTTCATCGGTTACACCGCCACCGCCGTCACCGTAGCCATAGGACAGAAGAACGTGGTCCCATGTTTCTTTTTGCTGAAGCTTATCTGAAACAAGGCTGATATTTTCACAGTCAATTGAGTTGTTGTAGCAATCTTTTGTGATAGGTACTGTTGCGTAAAGATTACTTCCATCAATACCTTCCCAGATAAAAGCATTATAGGGAAATTCATTGGCATTCTGCCAACGCACTTTGGTTGTGTAGAAGCTTTTCATTCCGCATTTTGTGAAAATCTGCGGAAGTGATGCGGGAAAACCGAAAGAATCGGGAATCCAGCAGACATCACTTGTTTTGCCGAATTCTTCTTTGAAGAACTGATGTCCGTAAAGAAACTCTCTTACAAGTGATTCTGCACCTGAAATATTAAGGTCTGATTCAACCCACATAGGGCCTACAAGACGCCATTTATCTTCCTTCACACGCTGACGGATCTGCTCAAAAACATCAGGATAAACTTCCTTGATATAGTTATAGACCGAGGGCTGTGAAAGCGAAAACTCAAATTCATCGTATCTGTCCATAAGTCGGAGCTGATTAAGTGCAGAACGGCCTGATTTGCGGATTGTATCCTTGAAACGCCACAGCCACGCAACGTCAATATGAGTAGAGGCAACACAGTCAACGATACAGTCATCGTTTGACAGCTTCAATTCTTTTAATCCGTCAAGCAATTCCTTGTGAATTGCGATAATATTTTCACGAAATTGGGTGTAGTCAAGGGAATTGTCGCTTTTACGGATTGTATTTTCAAACAAAGTGTTGACCTTGGCTTTCGTGTAATCATTCTTGATGTACTTTATAAGGTCACGGACAAAATCCATAGTATATGAAAAATCTGCAATTGCTTTATCTGCAATAACATACTGAGGATTTTCAACAGGTCTTACCATTCTTTCATCATTGCAGAAGTTACAGGCATATATTTCAAGCTCAATGGCAATTTCTCTGTCGTACATTGAGTCTTCAAGGTAAACCCTGCAGCGTTGTTCACCGTTGTCAACACCTGCAAAGCGTTTTCCGTCAATTGAAACAAATGCTTCGCAGTTGCAGGGCAATCTCAGTTCAAGATAAGCTGACTGGTGTTCCTGCGGCTTTTTAGGTGTGAATACAGTTTTCATCATACATGTTTTATGGTCGCAGAATGTAATGGTATCAGTATAATCTGCCCAATCTGTAAGAGGAATATATGTTTCCCTGTCCGCATAATCAAAAATTCTGTACTGCCATGCATCAATGGGGAACGTTTCCATAATCGCTCTGTTACGGTACAGCCATAAATTTTTGTCAATCATTTGTTCTACCATAGGTATCACTCCTTGTTTTTTGCATAGGTTTTTTGTTTTATTGTAGCTTTTGGAACAAAACATTTCATTGTTTCTTTTTGTTTTATTATTGTCTTTTTTTGCTATGCCATTGTTTTTTATTGCAATAAACAATCAAGCGTAGTAAAATAAAACTCAACACAAATAATTATATTATCAATATCAATAAAAATCAACATCAGTTTAAAAATACAGGTGATTAAATGAATACGATTTAAAACGCAAAATTCATTAAAGAAAATGCAGATTTCGGTACAGTCGTTCCCGTTTTCATTAAGGCTATAAAGCCCGAAAAAGCAATCGGTAAGGCAACACTTTTCTGTTCTGCGCTCGGCTCTTATGAAGCATATATCAACGGAAAAAGAATCGGTGATTTTATTTTTGCACCGGGTTGGACAACCTATGGCAAACGCCTTCATGGGTATGGGACAACAGAAACGGTAACCTTCAAACATTGGAGGTTCGTGTATGGATGGACGAACTCGGTGTTCAAAAGAATTATGTTGCAAAAGACGGTTCTCAGCTGATTCTGTTGTAATTATGATGTAACAAA
>JAXJUJ010000089.1:0-2612 GCA_036309125.1 Acutalibacteraceae bacterium
AAGTATCCCTCCGTCTTTTGCTTCGCAAAATCCACCTCCCTTTAGGCAAGGGAGGCAATGCACTATTTGAAATCGTACAAAAAACACACCGACAAACCCGAATTTAATGAACTGTAAACAAAAACTTGGAGGCAGAAAAAAGAGTGGCTGAAAAGCCACTCTTCGTTTATTTATAGAGTATCGACGCTGTAAGGTTATATTAAGCTTACCTGAAATCGAATAATTCCTTTGGAGTTATTTCAAGGACTTCACAAAGCGTAAAGATTACGTCGAAAGATACGCCTACCTTGCCGAGCTCGATAGCGCTTATATGACTTCTGTCTATGTCAACAAGTTCAGCTAATTGGAGTTGAGTTAATTTCTTCTTTTTACGGTAAAACACAACATTTAATCCGAATTTTTCATAAAGTTCTCTGTATTCCTGCTTCATGCAATCACCCCTGATATATTGTTTATCTATATTTTATGGTGATTTACAACAAGAATAAACCTTGTCATAATAGCATAATGCTATTGACACAAGTCAAATATTGGTTTATAATTTCGGTGATCAGAAGAAATACGTTAATTGAACTGAATTGAGGTTTTTGATTCAGTGATATTTAAGCATATGCATTGTGATTCTGGTCGTAATTTTAAAAACAAACGGAGAAAAAAACAATGAATAAAATTCTGGCTCTGCTTTTGGTGGCAGTAATGTGTTTATCTTTTGTAGCTTGTGGTGAAAATGATACAGAAAATGCAAAAGATGCTGAAAAAACAAGTGCAACAAAGTTAAGTCTCAATATCACAGGTGTCGGACAGGAAATAAAATTTGGTTCATATCCTAAAACATCAGACGGTGCCTATGATGATGTTCAGTGGGTTGTACTTGATGTCCAGGGAGACAAGGCTCTGTTGATTTCAAAATATGCTATAGAACCCAAGAATAGTTGGGATGTGAGTGAATTTTCAGAATATATGAGCAGTATAACCCAAAAAATGTTTACAGAGGAAGAGAAGAGCTTAATTGAAGTTCAGTCAATTGATGGTGTAGATAGTCATCTGTTCCTTTTGAACGCTGAAGAAGTAGAAAAATATATGCCGGAAAAAAGTAATTCTTTACGCGTGGTTCAGGCAACAGGATATGCGGTAGACAAGGGCGTAAAAACCTATACAAACAGTAAACTGTCAGGATGTTGTAATTGGGTTCTTCGTGACGGATGCTGGGTCGGAGGTCAGTTAGGTAATCAGGGAAAAATATCCGATCACTCTCCAAAAAGCTATTACGGCATATGCCCGGCTGTGTGGGTAAGTGTTGCATAAAGTATTTATATTCCACTGAACACTGAAAATAAATCTTAATTTAAAATTTTATCTGAGACGAACAAAAAGAGTGGCTTTTCAGCCACTCTTAATTTTTTATATGGTAGGGGAGTAATCAATCTCTGAACTCTTTTTCGTGCTTAAGAACTTTACCGTCTTCAGCATTTACTTCGTATTCGTATTCGTATCTGCCGGATTCAAACTCTATTTCGTAAACAAGACCTTTTCTTTCTTTGTCGAGTTCAGCCTTGAATCTTTTTACGTCTTTTTCATTGAGTCCTGCGTGAGCCAGAGCAGCAGCTTTAGCTTCTTCCTTTGTTACCTTAGCTTCAGCCGGTGCCTGTGCAGGAGCCTTGTCAGCGGGGTTTTGCTGCTTGTTATCAGCAGGTGGAACTACACGATCTTTTTCAGCTTCAGAATGAACTACCTTTCCAGTTTCAACATTGACTACATAATCGTATTCGTAGTTGCCGGCATCAAACTCTATCTCGTATACAGTTCCTTTTCTTTCTCTGTCAACTTCGACCTTATAATTTTTGACGTCAGCTTCATTGACTCCTGCGTGAGCGAGAGCTGCCGCTTTTGCGTCATCCTTCGTCACCTTTACCTCAGCTGCCTGAGCAGGAGGTGCAGGATTTTCTGAAGATTTTTCAAGTTTTGTTACTTCCTTTGTTACGTTGTGATGTGAATTAGGCTCGTTGGGATTGTTTGATTTTAATGCTTCCTGACTGTTGTTTTTTGCGAAACCTGCAAGAACCAATGCTGCTGCGACTAATGCAACAACCAAAAATACTGATAATTTCTTCATAAAATTTACCTCCTTATATGTATTGGATTATATATATAAAAAAGGGGAGTAAGCTTTGAACTTACTCCCCGTAGTTATTAACCGAAATATCTCTCAAGAAGACCCTGGAATGCTTTACCGTGTCTTGCTTCGTCTCTTGCCATCTCGTGAACTGTGTCGTGGATAGCGTCGAGGTTAGCTGCCTTAGCTCTCTTTGCAAGGTCAAATTTACCTGCTGTTGCGCCATTTTCAGCTGCAACTCTGAGCTCGAGGTTCTTCTTTGTTGAGTCTGTTACAACTTCGCCGAGGAGCTCTGCAAATTTTGCTGCGTGCTCTGCTTCTTCGTATGCTGCCTTTTCCCAGTAAAGACCGATTTCAGGATAGCCTTCACGGTGAGCAACTCTTGCCATTGCAAGATACATACCAACTTCTGAACATTCGCCTTCGAAGTTTGCTCTTAAATCAGCGAGGATGTCTTCGCTAACGCCTTTTGCTACACCAACAACGTGTTCAGCAGCCC
>JAXJUJ010000090.1:0-5049 GCA_036309125.1 Acutalibacteraceae bacterium
CTTTGAAGGCATACTATCGTATGGTAAAAAGAAAAATAGTCGAATGTGCGTGATATATTGTGTTTTAGGCATATATTTTAGTGGAAATTAAAGTATAAAAATATGACCACCCTTTGGGTGGTCATATTTTTATAATATCCATTCGTAGAGTATTCCGTATAATTCTCTGACATAATATGTAGGTACTACCCATATTTCAGTAACACCTGAAGCTGCACCGCTTTCAATTCCCAGTGATTCGGCAATTTTCTGTGCTCTGTATTCGTGGAACTCGCTGGTCGCAATTGCGATATTTTTATTAAGACCCTCACGTTCGATTATTTCTTTTGAAAAAATAAGGTTTTCACGTGTTGAGGTTGATTTATCCTCCTTGTAAAGACGGTCGGGAGAAATTCCGTTTTCCACAAGATACCTGTACATACACTCAGCTTCAGATATATCTTCGTCGGCTCCCTGACCGCCCGAAAGAATACAAGCAGATTCAGGATTTGCCTCAAGGAATTTCTGTGCCGCCTTAAGTCTTGCAACCATCATTCGGCTCGGTCTTTCACCGTAAACACGGCAGCCGAGAACAACAACGGTTGCTGACGGTTCAGGATTTTTCGCTGCCGCACTAACCATAAGAACTGTTTCAAATCCTGCCAGTAAAACAATCGCTGAAAGAACAACACAAGCCAAAGCAGTGAAAGCTTTGCCTGCTTTTTTACTGCAGATCTTCTTCAGAATTGCTTTCACCTTTTCATAATTGAATATCAGCAAAAAAGCCGAAAGGAACACCACAATTCCCGTTACATTGCCGATATTTATAATTCCGCTGAAAATTATCGGAATTGTAAACCACACGACCATCAGACCGCTGAGGAAAAGACTCACCTTTTGAAACTTAGTTCTTTTCATTTATTGTACCTCCACTTTATACATATCCTTATCTGATGTGTACATCGTAGCGCCTTTTCTTCTGCCGAACCAGACAACATTCTTAGCAAATGAATACCAATCCTCAAAAACGCGGTTCTCCGTAAATCTGACGGTTACAGTGCATTTTTCAAGAGGTTTGTATTCTCCTGAATAGATGTTATCAAAATATTCTGCAAAATTATAGTTAAACCTGACTTCGTCACCGTTTTTATTCGGTCTGCGAAGGACAGCCTTCTGATATTTTTTAAGCTCTGTGAAAACAGACGGATCAATTCCGAGAGAGTCAAGAAACGGTAAAATTTCTTCGTCGAATTTTTCGTCATTATACATACACTCAAGGAACATTCCCTCTTCGAA
Source organism: Acutalibacteraceae bacterium (assembly GCA_036309125.1). Lineage (GTDB taxonomy): Bacteria > Bacillota > Clostridia > Oscillospirales > Acutalibacteraceae > CAG-488. Next base: position 1,276 of record JAXJUJ010000090.1, read on the forward strand.
AAACCATACAATATTTCCGAAGACGGGGTTATGATAATTCCAGTCACCTTCAAGCGAATGTGTGAGTCTGTCCTCATAGCATGCGAGAACCTTGCCGAAAACTGAGGAAGGATTTTCCGACACAAACCTGAACAGTCTGTCATAAAAATCACGGTAGCTCATACCCTTTTCGTAGTGTGCATAAATTGCAAAGCATCTGAGCAGACCAAGACTGTGAAAACACTGAAGAGTAACGGAAAAGAGATTTGATTTAATCCACATTTCCTTTGACATTGTGTCTGTTCCCATTACAATTTCGGAATACTCAGGCACTTCCTCTTCTGTTTCAGCACTGTGAATGTGATTGAATTTTACTTTGTTTGATTTTATCGAATACTTTTCGATATACTCTCTGCTACCCATTATAGAGTTCGGCAAAACCTCACAGTGATAAACGCTTACGGAATTATGCTGACCTGCTTCAAGAAGCTTGCAAAGTCCGTCGCAGAAAGAGTCGTAGGTTTCGCCCGGCAGACCGAGAATCAACTCAGAATAAGTCGGGATTTTGGCGTGATTGTATTTTTTCACAATGTCAGCAAAATGCTCCATTGTAAGATTTTTTCTGTTTACGTTTTCAAGTGCCGCATCCGAAAGACTCTGGTAAGCCATCGTTGCGCCCTTATCTATATGATATTCATTGAATTTCGAGCAGATTTCAAACACATTATCGTCATTTTCCTTCGCATAGCAGGGGCGGAAAACATCGGGATAACCTGTGCTTTTCTTAAGCTCGATACAATAGTCAGCGATTTCGACATCACGTCTGAACATACCGAAATTAGCATCTGCGCAGAAGCAATATTCGATTTTCTTCTCAGAAAGCCATCTCAGCTCAGCTTTTACTTTTTCCATCGGGAAAAAGCGCACCTTGCTTTTTGCACTCCAGTCACAGTAAGCGCACTTATACGGACAGCCTCTGTTGGTTTCAATTACCGAAAGAAGCTCAACTGTTTCTGTCTTTGTAATCTCCTCAAAAAGTCCCGTGAGATAAGGTGAAGGATAGTCAGAGATGTCCTTACAGGCACTTCTCTGCGTCAGAACAGGCTGATCGTTTCTGCGATAAGCGATGTTTTCGACATCATTCATATCCGTACCGTTTGCCGCTGCCATAAGAAGATTGTAAAACGGCTCTTCGCCCTCACCGAAGATGAGATAATCGATAAAATCGCACTCTTCAAGAAGCTCCGTGCTGTCATTTCTGACGCTGTGTCCGCCATAAATGATTACACACTCGGGATAAAGCTTTTTGACCTTACGTGCAAGTGCTTTGTTAAACTCAACATTCCACGCATAATTTGAAAAAGCAACAACTGAAGGATTTTCCATACGACTGATGATATCATCAGTCTTTTCTCTTTTATAGAAGAATCCACCAATCTCATAATGCTCTCTGAAATCTTCAAACTGTAACGAATATGCCGCAAGGCATCCTGTCGCGTAAGGCAGGTAAACTGACTTATCAAATGCGAAGCCTGCCTGCACGAAATATATCTTTTTCACGGCACATTCCCCTTTCATTAATAGGTAACTTTAAGATTGTTTCTTTTAGCCGAGTATACAGGTGCGTCATCACGTCTTCCGTACCAGACATACTCTCTTGCGTATTCATCAATTGTAGCTACAGGGTTTTCTTCTGTAACGGTAACCGTATTTTTACGCTTTTCAAGCGGTTTATAGCTGTTATTGAGAATCGCATCAAAATATGACTCAAAATCGTAGTCAAGTGCTATATCAAGACGAGTCATATTCATTTTCTTGATTATACCTTTCTGGTATTTTACAAGTTCATCTGTTATTTCACAGTCTGCACCGTAGGATGCGATATACTGCTTGATTTCATCATAAAATCTTTCGGGATTGACTGCTCCCTTCATAAAGAGATACTCATCAAATCCCCACGTTGTCTTTCCGAAGCCTTCGAAAACACTTTTGAAAGAATCCTTACCGCCGATTACATCATCGACAAATCCTGTGCACTCACGGTAAAGCTCACCACACAGCGTATCAGGGTTTGCTTTACTCCACTCAATAAGACCTTCATAAAAAGCCTTGTAGCCCACCTTCTTTTCGTGATAGAGATAGACAGCTATCATCATAGTAAGGCACATCGTGTGAAGACCCTGAGCGTAGAGTGCGAAAATATACGACTTCTTCCAGTCTTCACGATTCATTGAATATGTCGAGATTATATTATCACTGTATTCTTTGACCGCACTCTCGTCCACAGCTGAATGATGCTGTCTGAATTCGGTGCGGCAGACCTCAATTTTATACTTTTCTACAGAAGCCTTGCTTCCGAGCTGAGAATTAGGCAGAAGCTCACACGGATAAACAATAACACTCTTATGCTGTCCGCACTCAAAAAGAGTTTCAATTCCTTCCGAGAAGCTGTCATAAGTTTCACCCGGCAGACCGAGAATCAGCTCTGAATAGGCCATAATTCCCCTGTTTGTATACATCTGCATCAGGTTTTTGAAGTGTTCAAGACTCATATTTGTTCTGCCGATGTTTTTAAGAGCTTCAGGTGACATCGTCTGGAAAGAAAGTGTCGGAGATTTACCGAGACCCTCATCAAACATCTTACAGCTGAGCTTAAAGACAAACTCATCCCTGTTTTTAGTGAAATTCGTCTTGAACTTTTCGGGATAACCTGTCTTTCTCTTTGACTCGATCATAAGGTCTGTGATCTCCTCATCGCGGTCAAAAAGTGCAAAGTTAGCATCGCTGCAATAGATGTATTCAATTTTATTTTTCGCCATCCACTCAATTTCGGCTTTGAGTCTTTCCATCGGGAACATACGGACTTTTGCCTTAAGAACACCCCAGTCGCAGTATGCACAGCGATTCGGACAGCCTCTGTTTGTTTCCCAGATTACGGAATATTTGATGCTTGTGTCTTTGAGAATTTCGTCAAAATATCCCTCAAGATACGGTGAAGGAAAATCTGAAATATCACACACGGGAGCAGGCTCTGTTGTTATGACCTCACCATTTTTTCTGAAGGAAAGGCTTCTGACATTTTCAAGTGCAGTTCCTTCGCAAAGAGCAAGTAAAAGCTCTTTCGTGGGAACTTCACCCTCACCGTGAGTGAGGAAGTCGATGTAAGGATACGCTTCCATTTCCCTTGCATCAGGCGAAATACTGTGACCACCCATAACAATGAAGCATTCGGGATATTTCTCCTTGATTTTCTGCGCAAGTTCTTTATTGAACTCCATACTCCATACGTAGCAAGAAAGTCCGACAAGATACGGATTTTCCATTGAGTCAACTATTGTCTGCACATCATCGCGCATAAAGATGAATTTTTTCAGACAATATTCGTTTTTAATTCGCTCATCAGCCCACGCATAGGCAGCTATAGTGCCGATTGAATAAGGAAGATAAGCAGACTTTACACCTGAGCCGAAAACTGAATTAGTCTGCACAAAATAGACATTTTTCACTGCTTTACTTCCTTTCTGAATTTATAGAAATTGCTTCCTGACTTTCTGCCGTACCAGACTACAAAGCGTGCGTAATCCTCCCAGGAAAGAGGAAAACCTTTTTTATCAAGAACAATATTTACCTGATTTTTTTCAAGTTCTGTCTTATCTGAATTGAGAATACCTTCGAAATATGAAGGAAAATCATAATCAAAGATTTTCTCTTCGCAGCTAACTTCGGGGTATTTTATCATAAATTTCTGATAGTCAATAAGCTCATCAGCAAAATCAACATCGCTGACAAATTTTC
>JAXJUJ010000091.1:0-14123 GCA_036309125.1 Acutalibacteraceae bacterium
ATTTTATATTGCAATTATACTAAAAAAGAAAGAAGCAGTCAACGTCTTCGAGTTGACTGCTTGTAATTTTAGTCTTCGTATGAAATCTGTCTGCCTGAGAAAAATGAAACGACAGCTCTTGAAACAGTGTGATAAGCCTTCTGGAAGAAGCCTCTGAAATCAACATCGAGTGCAAGCTTCCAACCGAAATCATCACCTGACTTGCGGAAATTGTCGATATCCTCAAGAGTGAACATATCGTACCAATGCTCAACACGGCTTGTGTACTTTGAAGTGTCAGCCTCATCGATGTCGATGATTCTGTAGCCGTACTGTGATGAGAAAGCGTCTCTGTTGTAACGTGAGCTTACTGTGTTGCTGATGTCGATACCCTTGTGTCTTACACCGAAACCGTTTGTATGGTCGTGACCAGTGTACATTGCAAGTACGTCGCCCTTTTCAACCATAGCATCAAACTGACCGTCGTTTTCACCACCTGAGCACGGAGTCTCTGTAAGTGTGCCGAAATTCACACCGTCGGGATCAAACATATAGTATTCACCTTTGTTGATGATATGCTCGTAGGAGAAAGGTTTCTTATGGTTAACCTTTTTGAGAGCATCGTAAACCTCAGGCACAATGATGTGCTGGAAAGCAACTGAATAAACAACCTCGCCGCCGTTTGCAGCCTTAAGCTCGTCTGACTTCTGCTTGTACCACTCAACCTGATCTGCCTTTACATTGCCGTAGTGGCCGTTACCGTCATAGTCGTTTGAGTCGAAAACCCATACATTGAACTTAACCTTTGAGCCGTCAGAAGCCATAACGGGGATATTGTATGTACCGCAGCCTGAGAGTGACGGGCCGTCATCAAGAGAGATGGAGCAAGAGAATGTATTGTAATAAGCCATAAGCTCTTCGCGTGTCATAGCACCTGTTTCAGAGTCGTGATTGCCGAAGGTGATCGTTGTAGGAATGTTTCTTGACTGGAAGACATTCATAAGCATATCGATGTGCTTTTTTGTAATGTTTGCGTCGTCATCGTTGGTTACGTTGTCACCTGTTACAACAACGAGGTCGGGATTTTCTCTGTCACAAGCCTGAGCGATAAGCCATACAGAAGCCTCGACGTTATCTGAATCAAGATGTGTGTCTGTAACGTGCATAATTCTGAATTTACCGTCTTCGTTGAACTGAAGAGCCTTTGTAGTTGTGCTGTAAGCGTCACCTGCAAAAGCTGTTGTAGAAATACCTGCCATGATAACCACCGCCATTAAAATAGAAACAAATTTTCTGAAAAAAGTTTTCATACATAATCCCCCTTTTTAGATAAGAAAATTATACATCATCACCTGCAAAAAGTAAATAAAGTTTTTTAATAAAAAGGAATTTTATATTGAAGTAAAAACAAATTGATATTATAATGAAACCATAATTGATGAAAATGACAGAGAAATAAATTTGTTTCATTTCAGAAAAAGGGGGATATTTATGTTTTGTAAAAACTGTGGCAACCAGATCTCAGATAATACAAAGTTCTGCAAATTTTGCGGAGCTCCCGTGGATAATCCTGCAGCACCTGTGCAGCCGCAAAATCAGCAACAACCTGTCAGTGTGGCAAACAACCCTACTCCGGCAAAAAACGGAAATAATCTCGGGCTGAAAATTACTGCGATAGTTCTCGTACTTGCAGTGCTTCTCGTCGGCGGATACGTAGGCTTTTTCGGAATCAAAAACAGCAACGAGCTCAAAGAGGATGGTGTCACTTACATCGACACTCTTCCGACACTCAGACAGAACACTGAGTTTGCGGTCTTTGATGCGGAAAAGTTTCCTGCAGAAAAGTATGAGATCACCGTTGAAAGATTCCTTATGGGCGGAATTTTCAAAAACGTGAGCTCAAGAAAGCAGATTCTTCACGATACATCCAGCGATCCTGTGTATAATATTGACTTCGGTCAGAACGGTAACTACCGAATTACACTCAAGGACATTACAGCTGTCAGAACACAGGTGCCTTCAACGGATGCAGATGTCACAGGTGTACCACAGACTCAGCCACCGTATGATAATGAAGCTTCGACATCGAAGAGTGAATCGACAACAATTGAAGTTATTATCATCATTGACGTTGTGGTAGACGATGAAGATCCGGATGCAGTAGATAATGTTGACCTTGACTCAAAGCCTGTCACTACAACTGAGCCGACAGAAATAACTATGCCCGATTTCACTGATGTGGTGGAGGAAAGCACAAGCGAAGAGTCGACTACGGAAGAAACCACAACCGAAGCTGTTACAAAGGTAGATGTCACCACTGAAACTCAGACATCTCCTACTGACAGAATCATAGCCGGTAAGGTTCTCTCGTCAGACCGTAACAGTCCGGTTTCGGGTGCGATAATAAAGGTATTTAAGGGTAACAATCAGATAGCGACAGCATCATCTGATATGGCAGGTCTGTATATGCTGACTATCCCTGCAGGCAAGTACAGAGTTACCATTACGGTAGCAGGCTATAAGCCCGCAGAGTTCGAGCTTGACCTGACAGGCAACACAAATGTAACAAAGCAGGTATATCTCGAGCCTGTTGCAAGCGGTACTGTTTCGGGTAAGGTATGTAAGGCTGCAGATCAGAGCTCTCCTGTTTCAGGTGCGAAGGTAGAGTTCTATAAGGGTTCAACACTTCAGACGAGTGTTACCACAAATTCGTCGGGAAATTACACGGCAAATCTTCCTGCGGGTGATTACACCGTGAAAGTCACACACTCCGGATATCAGGCATTCAGTTCATACGCAAATGTTACTCTTAATAAGACTACATATATGGAGACGGTACTTCTTGTACAGTCAGGTGCTACGGAGAATGGTACAGTAAAGGGTAAGGTGATGAACTCTCTTACCAAGGAAGGCGTAGGCGGAGTCACCCTTACGGTTAAGAACAACTGGAATAACACAAGCGGTTCAGGCTCAACCGTCAAAACAGCAACGACTGATGCGAACGGTTACTATACACTGAGTCTTCCTGTAGGAAACTACACTGTAATTGCGACAAAGAGTGGTTACACTTCATCATCGTTCAATATCGTTTCTCAGAGAGGCACAACTGACAATCAGAACGGTCTTATCACACCCGTGATTTCAGGCGATGATTATCTCATCACACTGACCTGGGGAGAAGAGCCTGAAGACCTTGACTCTCATCTTGTAGGAAAAACCTCGAACGGTTCAACATATCATGTCTATTGGAAAACCGAAGAGGCATACGAAAACGGTGACATAATCTGTGAGCTTGACTACGACGAAACATATGGCTTCGGTCCTGAGCATACAACGCTCACAACAGTCAGCGACGATGCACATTACTTCTATGTATATAAGTACTCAGGATACGGAAGTCTTGCATCTTCAGGTGCGAAGGTTACCGTGGAACAAGGTAACAAGGTAATAGCCGTATTTAATGTGCCTACAGATCAGGGTGACGGCGAATACTGGAATGTATTTGCTATCAAGGACGGTAAACTCATTGTCAAGGATGCTGTGACCTCATCTCCGGATACTACATATGCAGGATAAACTTAAAACGGGATTCACAACAGTGAATCCCGTTTTTTTATCGCTCAAACAACCAGCAGGTTGTTTTGTACGTTATATATGCCATTTCGGGTACAGGTTTTCCGTTGACAAACAGGGTAGGCTGACCGTCGATATTTTTTACTTGGGAAATCATATTTTCACCCCCATTTAGAATATAACAAAATAAAAATTCACTGTCAATATTACGTTTTATTGTTGCAAAAGAACTAAAAATTTGATATGCTGAATCAAACTGAACTTTTCAGCAAGGGGGATGTACTTATGGCATTGTTTTTATCAAAAATCTTAAGAGTATTTATTTCATTTCTTATGCTCTTTTCGCAGACTGCACCGCAGTTTTTTGAGCTTCCCGCCATTCCGAACGGTCAGGAAGTAAATCTCGAAGAACGTTTTGAGCTTGTATGGGAAGAGGAGTTCAACGGTGACAGCCTTGATATGACCAGATGGAACCACAACTGGTGGGAGGTTGAGCGCAAGGGAGGTTACTGGCACGAGGATATGGTTGACGTGCGCGACGGCAACCTTGTCATAACTACAGCTTACTTTACAGATCCTCCTGAAAATTACTACGAGGATTATTTTGCAGAGCATCCCGGGCACGAATATAAGGAAGGCTGGTACACAGCCTGTATCACAACGAAAGGCAAATTTGAACAGTGTTACGGCTACTATGAATGTCGCGCCATACTTCCTGCGTCAAGTGGAATGTGGTCTGCCTTCTGGATGATGAACACTCACGTTGAAGAGGTTGACGGAAGCGGTCAGGACGGTACGGAAGTTGATGTTTTCGAATCAATGTATTACAAAGACAACTGGTGGGGAGCAGGCGGAGCTGTTATCAGCGGAATCCACTACGACGGCTACGGTGAAGGTCAGCAGAGTGCAAGTATCGGCAAGTGGTGGGTAGACAACCCCTATGAGCAGTACAATACATACGGTCTTGAGTGGACACCTGAAGAATATATTTTCTACATTAACGGCATTGAAACAGGCAGACTTTCAAAGGGTGGAGTTTCACAGAATCCTGAATATCTGATCCTCTCCTGCGAGGTTGCAGGTGAAAACGGTGTAGCCTGGGCTGACCGTCATGGTGTAGGCAAAATGAGTATGGACACAGACGAAACTGCAGAGTTTATCGTCGATTACGTAAGAGTTTATCAGCATAAGTAAATATTATAAATAAGGATTTTTCAAATGGCAGCATTACTTATTGTTATCTATATTGTTTTTGTTTCGCTCGGTCTGCCCGATTCACTTTTCGGCGCAGCGTGGCCTGTTACTCACAAGGATTTCGGAATTGCTGAAAGCTTTGCTTCGTATTACGGAATCATAACGGGTGTCTGCACGGGTGGTGTAAGCTTCATCGCAGGCAAGGTGCTTCGCAAATTCGGCACGGCAAAGGTCACTCTTGTTTCGACCTTTCTTACAGCTGCGGCTCTCGTCGGAATGAGCTTTTCTCCGAATATCATTGTTTTTATGATTTTTACCGTTGTTCTCGGCTACGGTGCAGGCGCAATTGACACGGGTCTTAATAATTTCGTTTCGCTTCATTACGAAGCCCGTCATATGAACTGGCTTCACTGCTGTTGGGGTCTTGGTGTTACGATAAGCCCTTTGATTATGTCAGCTTTCCTTTCAGAAGAGCTGAGCAGCTGGCGAATGGGTTACCGTGTGGTAGCACTTCTTCAGTTTTCAATAGCTTTTGTGATTCTGTTCTTTCTCAAAAAATGGGATAAGGTTGAAAAGAGCATTGTTGCAAAGGAAGGCTCTGATCAGGCAGGTGGAGGCAGACTCATTGACCTTCTTAAGATCAAAGGTGTTCTGACGAGCATTCTTTCAATGGGTCTTTACTGCGGTATGGAATTTTCGCTCGGCACGTGGGGCGCAACTTATGCGGTCAATACTTTTCTTATAGCTCCCGACGAGGCGGCGAAATGGGTTTCACTCTACTTCGGCGGAATTATGCTAGGCAGAGTTATCGCAGGCTTTGCATCGATGAAGTTCAGTGACAAAACGCTCATACGTGCAGGTATTGCAACTGCTTTTGTGGGTATAATTGTTTTTGCTTTGCCGTTAGGCAAACTTTCCTTGGTTGGCTTTCTTCTGATCGGCACAGGCTTCGGACCGATTTTTCCGAGCATTCTGCACAGCGTACCCGAACGATTCGGTACGACATATTCAGCTGACCTCACGGGATACCATATGGGTGGCGCTTACGGCATAGGATTTGCGATTCAGCTTGTTTTCGGCTATGCAGCAACGCTCATATCTTTTTCGATTACACCTTTTGTGCTCCTCGCTCTTTGTGCAGGAGTGTGTCTGGCAAATGAAACAACACTGAAGATGATCAGAAAATAATAAAAACTTCCGATATGAAGATATCGGAAGTTTTGCTTTTATATATTCACTTTTTGTCCGCAATTGTGACAGAAGCTTTTAATATTTCCTTTCAGATTTTATTTGTGAAGTTTTTTGCTGATACCGATAATTCTGACAACGACAGGTGAGAGGAAGATGTTTATCGCAAGCTCAACGAGGAAGTTAATGCCTACCATACCTACGATAAGATAAGTCGCTACGTTTTCAAAACCGCCTGCAACACCCCATCCTCTGACTGTTTCAAGGAAGAAAACAACACATCCGAGCAGGAATATACCTGTGTTAACCACGGGACATACAAGAGCAGCAGCCATAACAGCAAATGTGTTTTTCTTCAGCTTTTTATTAAGAGCATTATACACAAGTCCGGCTGCAAGTCCGCAGAGTGTACCCTTCAGCATTACGGTGATTACGGTGCCTATGGGGCTGATTTCAAGGAAAAGTCCCGCATCAGTGTAAAGGACAGCTATGCCGAAGACGAAACCGAGCCATGTGCTGACCTTGGTTCCGCAGAGCGCAGCGCCAAGCACGATGGGTACGAGAACAAGAGAAATTGAAAACGGACCGAACTTGATGAACTGACCGAGCATCTGCAAAACAACGACCAGAGCAGTAAGTATTCCGCCTGTAGCAAGAGACTGTATGTTTGGTTTTTTCTTTTTTGATGCAGCCATCAGAAAGACCCCTTTTCTTTAAATTCGCTACATTATATCACTGAAAAAATTAAAATGCAAGTTTACAGTGGATAATTTCAGATAAATAGTATATTGCATTCTGTTTTTTTCGTTGTGTTTATAAAAATATAATGTTATAATATGTAAAACACAATGCAAACCGTCAAAAAGCGGAAAGAGGAAAGGAATGAGGAATATGAATTGTCCGAAATGCGGCAATCCGTTATCACCTAATATGAAGTTCTGCGCAAAGTGCGGAACACCTGTTGCACAGCAACAGCCGACACAGCAGATGCCTGTTCAGCAGAATACTGCAAATCAGAAGTCAGAACCGACTGTAAAAAAGACAAAGAAAAAAAGCAAAAACTTACCTCTGAAAATCACAGCAATAGTGCTTGTTATCGCTGTGATTGCGTCAGCAATTGCAGTTGTTCCGGGTATCGTCAGAAATAAAAATGAAATAGGTTCTGCAACTGAATACATCGAAGATTTCCCTGTGCTTAAGCAGCAGACAGAGTTCCTCGTCTACGATGAAGAGAAATTCCCGTCAGAAGAGTACGAAATCAAGGTCGAAAGAATGCTTATGGGCGGAATTCTCAATGGCGTTTTCAAGAGCAAAACCGTGATTGAGGATGTGTCGACTGAAAAGGTTTATAATATCGACTTCAAGGAAGACGGTAATTACAGAATCACACTCACGGACATCACGGCAGTAAGAACTCAGGCAACGTCAGAGGACAGTGCAAAAGCTGACGGAAGCGTTATCATCATTGACGTAGAGGTTGACAATGATGCTCCCGAAGCGCTCGACAAGGTTGATATCAATGCTCAGCAGATCAAAGACACTGATGTACCTGAACAGCCCGAAGAGGAAGAAGTCCCCGACGACACGCCGACTGTAGGTCCTGCCAAAGCGTACGGCTCTGTTCTTGATATGTATTACAAGAGTATTTTGTGCAAATGGAAAAATGCTGACGGGCAGAATAGTGATGAGGTTACCGACCCCGACAGCGTATCTTCTATGTTCAGCCATATTTTAAACTCACGCCCTATTGATCAGATAGGATATGCTTTTATCAATATAGACGGAAGAGGACAGGAGGAGCTTATCATTTCTTCTGATGACATAGCAGGTGAAGGCGGTTTCCACAGCATTTACACCTGGTCGGAGGATGGCATTGTGCTGCTTGATGCCGGCAATGAACGTTATAAGCATACACTTACAGAGGATAATTCCATTATTTCATTCGCATATGGCGGACATCTGACTTATTCGCATACAAAAAGATTTCTGGATAGTACCACAGCTGAATTAAAAACAGACAAGGTGGTTATCAATGACGGAACCACAACGGATGAGTGGTTCTATTTTGACAAAACAATGGGCGAAGAGGAGACAGAGGAAAACAGAAAGCCTATATCCGCTCAGGAGGCAGAGTCTATAATAAACAGCTTTTCGAATGGTCAGCCTATCAAATTGATGCATTTTTCTGATTTTGTATATTCAGGTTCATATATATCTAATGATTCTAACGATATCCTTGCTGATGCAGTTGAATTCGACGGACATTATTATAAGATGTACGATTCAAGCATGACCTGGCAGGAAGCAAAAGCTGAATGCGAATCTCTTGGCGGTCACCTTGTCACAGTCACATCGCAGGAAGAGCAGGAGTTTATTCAGACTCTGATTGAAAACGGAACAAAAAATCAGTATTGGCTCGGCCTTGTAATCGATGAGGGTTGGGTAACAGGCGAGGAAGTTTCGTACACAAACTGGGATAGAATAGAGCCGAATCACCATAGCCGTTCTGACGGTCAGATTGAGGAATATGTTCACATGCTGAGAATAAGCAATCCGAATGTCAGTGGCAGTCAGGCATATGCGTGGAATGATATGTATAACGACAATACATTCCCCTCGGAAGAGGATAACTTCTCTCTTGACACAGTAGGCTTCATCTGTGAATGGGAATAATTGAATCATAATAAAACAAACCTGACCTGTGAATCACCACCGGTCAGGTTTAATCTTTGTGTTTAATTAAAACTCATCACTGAGAACTGCGTGTGCGCAACGGATGCCGTCGACTGCCGCGGAAACGATTCCGCCTGCATAGCCTGCACCTTCACCGCAGGGGTAAAGTCCCCTGACCTTGAGTGCCTGATAGAATTCGTCACGAACGATTCTTACGGGCGAGGATGAACGTGTTTCGGGAGCTGTCAGTACAGCATCGGGAAGGTCGAAGCCCTTGAGCTGCTGACCCATTTTGACGATAGCGTCTGCCATTGTGTCAGTAACCTTTTTGGGAAGCACCTCACGGATGTCGCCCATCTTAACGCCTGTAGGGCATGAGGGGTTGACGCTTCCGAGCTGAGTGGATTTAACATTCTGAAGGAAATCTCCGACAAGCTGTGCGGGTGCTGTGAAGTCGCTGCCGCCACAACGGAAAGCTTTTTCTTCAATTTCACGCTGAAGCTTAAATCCTGCGAGGGGATGGTCGCTTCCGAAATCTTCGGGTTCAATACCGACGAGAAGTGCGGAGTTGGAGTTTTCTTCATCACGTGCGAAGTTACTCATTCCGTTGACTACGACACCACCGTTTTCACTTGCAGCTGCAACTACAGTACCGCCCGGACACATACAGAAGGTATATGCGCCTCTGCCGTGAGGAGGGTGACAGGCGAGCTTGTAGTCTGCTGCACCGAGAGCAGGGTGTCCTGCAAATTTGCCGTACTGTGAACGGTTGATCATCTCTCTGGGATGCTCAATTCTTGCACCGACGGAGAATGGCTTCTGCATTATATCTATACCTTTATTATATAACATTTCAACAGTATCCTTTGCAGAGTGTCCGATAGCAAGGATAAGGCTGTCTGTTTCAAGGTCGACCGTTTCACCTTTTTCATTTATATATGTCACTCCGTGAACAACACCGTTTGCGATGATCACGTTTGTCAGCTGACACGAGAAAAGCACATCGCCACCGAGAGCTTTGATTTCTTCACGCATATTTTTGACGACCTGAACGAGTTTGTCTGTGCCGATGTGAGGTCTCCACGAATAGAGAATTTCTTCAGGTGCACCGAATTCGACGAAATCGAGGAATACTTTTCTGCAAAGCTTGTCCTTGATGCCGGTTGTGAGCTTACCGTCGGAAAATGTACCTGCACCGCCTTCGCCGAACTGTACGTTTGAGGTTTCATCAATAACCTTTGATGTCCAGAACTTATTTACGTCTGCTGTTCTTCTGTCGATATCTCTGCCTCTTTCGAGAACGATCGGTCGAAGTCCTGCACGGGCGAGTGTGAGAGCAGCCCACATTCCTCCGGGGCCGAAACCTGCAATCACGGGTCTGAGACTGCTCTTTCTCTTGCTTTCGGGTAAGGTGTAAGAAAAAGGCTCGATAACTGCCGCCTTCTTGCAACCGCTTCTTTCAAGGAGCTCATTTTCGTCACCGTCAACGGTCACGTCAACACTGTAAACAAAGAAAAGGTTATCCTTCTTACGTGAATCGAGAGATTTTCTCGCGATTTCGAGTGTTCTGATTTTTCTCTTCGGGCAACGCAGAGCCTTTGCTGCGGCAGCAAGGACATCTTCATTTGTTGCTTCAAGAGGGAGTTTTAATTCATTGATTCTGATCATAAATTTATCGCCACTTATAAAAAATTTGTATTACACTATATTTTATCAAAACGGACAGCTAAAGTCAATTCGCACATTTAGTGTCGGATAAGAAATATGCATACTATCACTTGCGTAGTGTCTGAAAGTTAGCGATATCAAGGTTTTTTGACAAAAAAGTTGCACAAAAAGTCTTGACAAATATTGATGTATCTGATAAAATAGCTGTACCTCTTGTAGAGGGTTCTTTTTTTGTGCCCTCTTTTAGGAACTTACAGGGTGTAAGTCCGTTACGAGGGAGGCTTTAAAGGTCCGGATTAACCGGTAAAATGGAGGTGCCGAAAGAAATGAGAGTCAAAGTTACACTTGCATGTACAGAATGCAAACAGCGCAATTATGACACAATGAAGAACAAGAAGAACACACCCGACAGGTTGGAGATGAACAAGTATTGCAGATTCTGCAAAAAGCATACTCTCCACAAAGAAACGAAGTAAGCTGGGAGGATAACTGCTATGGCTAACAAAGAAAGCTCTGAAGCAGCAAAGAAGATTGCCAAGGCTGAAAAGGAAAAGACAGCTAAGAAGACTGATAAGAAAAAGAAGAATATCTTCAAGGCAATCGGTCGCTTCTTCAAAGATCTCAAGGGCGAGACTAAGAAGATTACCTGGCCCGGTGCAAAGGATGTTCTTAAGGGAACATTGATCACACTTGCTTGTATCGCAGTTATCGGCGTTGCAGTTTTCCTTGTAGACCTCGGTCTTACAAGCGGTATTGATGCTCTTCGCGAAGCAGCAGAGAACAGAACAACTGAAGTGCAGACAACAGCTGCTACAACAACAGCTGCTCAGACCACAACTACAACGACTACAACGACTACAACAGCATCAAGCACAGCTGCGGCTGAATAATTGAGAGTATACGGAGGAACGACAATGTCTCTTGACTCAAGATGGTATGTTGTTCATACCTACTCAGGCTACGAGAATAAGGTAGCATCAAACATCTTAAAGGCTGCGGAAAACCGTAAAATGCTCGACGAGATTTTCGAAGTGAAAATCCCGACAGAGACAGTAGTAGAAGTGCGTGAAGACGGCAAAACCCGTGAGGTTGAGCGTAAAATCTTCCCCGGCTACGTTATGGTTAAAATCGCAACTTTCCTTGACGAAAATGATATGCCCAAGATCAGCGATGAGGCTTGGCTTGTTATCCGCGGCACACGTGGTGCAACAGGCTTTGTAGGCCCCGAAGGTAAGCCGGTTCCGCTTACTGAAGAGGAAGTTTACAGACTCGGCGTTGAGAAGAAGGTTGTCGAAGTCAAGTATGAGGTTGGCGATACAGTCAACATCATCGATGAAATCTTTGAAGGTTTCTCAGGAACTGTTGAAGAAATCGACCTTGATAACAATAAGGTTAAGGTTACAGTTTCTGCTTTGTTCGGCAAAGAAACTCTGGTTGAGCTCGAACTCGATCAGGTTGAGGTTGTTGCCGACTAATCATTAATTTCAGTTATACGTGATAATTAAGCGTTTTCGCTTTAATTATATACCCCTTTGGGTATGGAGCTCCGGCTCCCCGTGGGAGGAACAAAAAACTTTTCAATTGTTCCGCCGAACCACATATTTTGGAGGTGCAAAAAATGGCTCAGAAGGTAGTAGGCTTTATTAAGCTTCAGATCCCTGCAGGTAAAGCAACACCGGCTCCCCCGGTTGGTCCTGCTTTAGGTCAGCATGGTGTTAACATCATGGCATTCACTAAGGAATTCAACGAGCGTACAAAGAACGACGTAGGTCTTATCATCCCCGTTGTAATCACAGTTTATGCAGACCGTTCATTCACATTCGTTACAAAGACACCGCCCGCAGCTGTTCTTATCAAGAAGGCATGTGGCATCGAAAGCGGTTCAGGTGTGCCGAATAAGACAAAGGTAGCAACAATCACAAGCGAGCAGGTTAGAAAAATCGCTGAACAGAAAATGCCTGACTTGAATGCAGCTAACATCGAGACAGCTATGTCTATGATCGCTGGTACTGCACGCAGCATGGGTGTTACTGTTGTAGACTAATCTCCCGCGTGGGAGGAAAAATCCGATTAACCACTTTGTAGGGAGGAATTAACTAATGAAACACGGTAAGAAATATTTAGAGAGTGCAAAGCTCGTTGACAGAGCATCACTCTATGAGCCGGTAGAAGCTCTTGAACTTGCAGTTAAGACTTCTTCCGCTAAGTTTGATGAAACAGTTGAAGTACATGTTCGTCTTGGTGTTGACTCACGTCACGCTGACCAGCAGGTTAGAGGCGCTGTTGTACTCCCCAACGGTACAGGTAAGAAAGTAAGAGTTGCAGTTTTTGCTAAGGGCGAAGCTGCAGACGCAGCTGCAGCAGCAGGTGCTGAAATCGTAGGTGCAGAAGACCTCGTTGCTAAGATTCAGGGCGAAGGCTTCCTTGATTTCGACGTTGCTATCGCAGCTCCCAACATGATGGGTCTTGTTGGTCGTCTTGGTAAGGTTCTTGGTCCTCGTGGTCTTATGCCTTCACCCAAGGCTGGTACAGTTACTCCTGACGTAGCTAAGGCTGTTGAAGAGGCTAAGGCTGGTAAGATCGAGTACCGTCTTGACAAGACAAACATCATCCACTGCCCGATCGGTAAGGTTTCTTTCGGTGCTGAGAAGCTTGCAGAAAACTACAAGGTTCTCCTTGGCGCTATTGAGAAGGCTAAGCCGGCAGCAGCTAAGGGTCAGTACATCAGATCTTGCGTTGTTGCATCAACAATGGGCCCTGGTGTTCGTATCAACCCGGCTAAGGCTGTTATCACAGACTAATTAATTTTTAAATAATACTTGACACGGCGTGTGTCATGTGGTATTATACTTAAGCTGTTCTTTATTCAAAGACAGCAGGTGCTTTATGCGTAACGGTTTTTAACCACCTGCCGAGGATAGGAGCATACAAGGTTTTCGGGCACAAGTCTGATAATCTACATTTTGTATGTTTGTTCCCTGTCCACGGTTAGTGGGCAGGGATTATTTTCGTTATAGCACCGTATCCCATTTTTGAGAGGTGAAAAAAATGCCAAGTGCAAGCGTATTGGAACAGAAGAAGCAGATAGTTGCAGACGTTGCTGAAAGAATCAGCAATTCATGCGCAGGTGTAATCGTAGATTACAAGGGTATCTCTGTTGCTGATGATACAGCTCTTCGTAGAGAGCTTCGTGAAGCAGGTGTTGAGTACACAGTTGTTAAGAACACACTTATCAAGCTCGCAATCAAGGGTACATCTCTTGAGCCGATGAGCGACGTTCTTGACGGTACTTCAGCTATCGCTACATGTAATGATGACTACGTAGCAGCAGCTCGTATCCTCAACAAGTATGCAGAGGATCACGAAAACTTCAGCCTCAAGACAGGTTACATTGACGGTGAAGTTATCAGCATGGAAAAGCTCATGGAACTCGCAACACTTCCGTCAAGAGAGACATTGCTCTCTATGGTTGCAAATGTATTCAGCGCACCTATCGCTGGATTTGCAAGAGCTGTACAGGCTATTGCCGATAAGGCAGAGGCTCCCGCTGAGGCTTAATTCAGCAAGTTAATTAAATTTTGATTACAAAAATTATTATGGAGGTAAATTACCATGGCATCAGAGAAAATTATGGCAATTGTTGAAGAGTTGAAGACTCTTTCAGTTCTTGAGCTTTCAGAGCTCGTACACGCAGTAGAGGATGAATTCGGCGTATCAGCTGCAGCAGCAGTTGTAGCAGGTCCGGCAGCAGCTGGCCCGGCAGCAGAAGAGAAGACAGAGTTCGACGTAATTCTTGCAGGCGCTGGCGACCAGAAGATCAAGGTTGTTAAGGCTGTTAAGGATATCAC
>JAXJUJ010000092.1:0-2755 GCA_036309125.1 Acutalibacteraceae bacterium
GAGATTGTATTTATTCTTGTGTTTATTGTATCCGTAATTGTGCTTTTAAAGGTTGTTCCGCAAAACTTGAATGCGGCAATAAGAGCAAGAGAACTTGAAGCAGAAAAGTTGATTTTGAAGGCAGAACTCACGGAAAGCCGCATTGCCACTATGATAAGTCAGATTCAGCCGCATTTCATCTATAACACACTTGGGACGATTGAGCAGCTTTGTATCACCGAACCAAAAGAAGCTTCAAAGCTTGTGCGTAATTTCAGCTTGTATTTAAGAGGAAATTTCAGCGAGCTTGACAATGCCAAACCTATAAGATTTTCGCAGGAAATGAATCATGTTAAGCATTATACCGATATTGAGCAGGTTCGTTTCCCTGATATGACAATACAATATGACCTTCGCTCAGTAGAATTTCTTCTTCCTGCACTTTCTGTTCAACCTCTTGTAGAAAATGCCATAAAGCACGGTCTTATGGGACTTGAAGAAGGTGGCATAGTTACAATATCTGCTTATGAAACAGATGATTCATATATTGTAGAGGTAACAGATGACGGTGTTGGTTTTGATATGAGCGTAGGATATGATGAAACCAAGCATGTCGGCATAAAAAATATAAGAGGTCGAATTGAAGCAATGTGCAGCGGAACGCTGACCATAGAAAGCGAAATCGGTAAAGGCACAAAGGCAACTATAAGAATACCAAAGGAGGCTGGGGATTATGATAGCGATAACAGTTGATGATGAAAGACCAATGCTTAAAGCTCTTACAGATATTGTTAAAGCTTCACCTGATATAAAAGAAGTCTATGATTTTTCTGTCTGCTCTGCGGCATTGGAGTGGATTTCAGAAAATAGTGTAGATGTAGCCTTTCTTGATATAAATATGCGTGGTATGGGCGGTCTTGCCTTGGCAGAAAAGATCACAGAGATTCATCCAGAGTGTAAAATTGTTTTCTGTACAGGTTATGAGGAGTATGCATTAAACGCTATACAACTTCGGTGCAGCGGATACCTTATGAAACCAATAACACCGGAAGCTGTTCAAAAAGAAATTGACCATATCAAGAGTAAAAATCCGAATGTGTCGCTTCTTGATGTTAAATGCTTCGGAAATTTCGAGGTTTTAAAAAACGGAGAGGCACTTACCTTTAAGCGGACAAAGGCAAAAGAACTTTTCGCTGTGCTTGTTGACAGAAACGGCGCCGGGATGACCGGAAAGCAAATATGTGCCATTATGTGGCCTGAAAACACAGACGATGTTAAAAATATGGATTATTTAAGGCATCTTGTCGGAGACCTGAAAAAAGCACTTGCAAATGTCGGTGCAGAAAATGTCTTTTGTCAGGACGGATACAATTACAGAATTGAGCCTTCAAGAATCAATTGTGATTATCACAACTTTTTGAAAACCGGTATGCCTCAGTTTCACGGTGAGTATATGACACAGTATTCATGGGCAGAAGATACCCTCGCTCTGCTGCTTGAAACAAATTAATAAATCAGTTTGCGGTCGGAATTATCCGACCGTAATTTTTTTTGTTTAAATTTTAATTTGTCATAGGTTTGTCATAGATAGTCTGATAAAATAACAAAATAAAATATTATTAGGAGAGGTTTTGACTATGAAAAAAAGACTGTTATCTTGTATTGTTTGCATTTGTATGGTGTTATGCTCATTAAATGCCGTTGTTTTTGCAAAGGATTCTGAAACCATTGTAATTCTATACGAAAATGATGTTC
Organism: Acutalibacteraceae bacterium; assembly: GCA_036309125.1. Taxonomy (GTDB): domain Bacteria; phylum Bacillota; class Clostridia; order Oscillospirales; family Acutalibacteraceae; genus CAG-488. The sequence continues at coordinate 1,735 of JAXJUJ010000092.1, forward strand.
ATTGTGCAGTCGAGGGGTACTCCAAGCTTGCTGCAATGAAAAATGAGCTTAAGTCTGAATACGAATATGTAGGTGTGGTATCTTCGGGTGACTTTGTCCAGGGCGGAACACTTGGAGCTGTATCAAAGGGCGAATACATTGTAGAACTTATGAACCTTGTGGGATATGATGCGATAGCCCCTGGAAATCACGAATTTGACTACACTATTTCCAGACTTACAGAACTTTATGAACTGTCGGAAACAAAGTACATATCTTGTAACTTTGCAAAAATTGGCGAGGGAAAAACATATTTTGAACCGTATACCATAGTTTCATACGGAGATGTTGATATTGCATATATCGGTATTATCACACCGGAAACAATTACCTCAGCACGTCCGTCACAGTTCAGAAATGAAAACGGAGAAATCATCTACACCTTTAACGAATCAAGATTGTATGAGTTGGTACAGGAAAGTATTGACGAAGCAACTGAAGCTGGTGCAGATTATGTAATTGCACTTTCTCATATCGGATATGATGAGTCAGGAGAATTAAATGATGTCACTGATGTTATAGAAAATACCGATGGATTGGACGTGGTTCTTGATGCCCATTCCCATTCTGTAATTGAAGAAAAGATTGTAAAAGATAAAAGCGGTGACGATGTTTTGCTTTCATCTACCGGTACAGGTTTTGAGAATATCGGTAAGCTTACTATTGCAAATGGAGAATTTGACACAGAACTTGTCAAGACCGAGACTTATACTAAAACTGATGCTGATGTTGATGCTTATATAGCAGAAATAAATGAGAGCTATGCCGAACTCGGCAACAGAAAAATCGGCGAAAGCAAGGTTGAGCTTATTACTCATAACGAAGAAGGCACGAGACTTGTACGAACTGCGGAAACCAATCTTGGTAATTTGTGTTCCGATGCTCTTTTCTCCGTAACAAATGCAGATGTTTCCTATGTTAATGGCGGTGGATTGCGTGCACCAATTAAATCGGGCGATATGACTTTTAATGATATATACTC
>JAXJUJ010000093.1:0-2743 GCA_036309125.1 Acutalibacteraceae bacterium
ATGCCAAAATTATCTGACTGCATTTATCCTCCCTTCTCCGGCAGTCGAATTTACATATTCTGTATTAAGTGTATTTATATCATCGGCATTTGTCAAATGTGCAAAATCGCTTCCGATAAAAGCTGATATTTTTTCTTTCATAGTTTTGTTTTCCGATTTGCTGAAACAAGTGGTAACAACATAACGGACACCGTTGATGAAATATTCGTTAGCATCCGAATCTTCCGTTTTACCCGGTCTGTACTCAGCACGAGTACCGCTCAGCACAGATAAGCTTCTGAGTTTCACATACTCCCAAAAGGATACAATCTTTTCTGTCATTATCTTGCACCCCTGTCTTTCTGCTTCTGAAGATGCTTTCCGTAATATTCAACAGCCTTTGCAAGAAAGTCCTCTTTTTCTTTTACGGTAGCAGTAGGCTTGAGATATTTGCTGATTTTATCATCGGGGATTTTAACAGTAGGCACCTGATTAGCTTTAGGCTGTTTCATAATGGAAGATATTTCCTCCTGATTGAGTTTACCGTCCTGAGACAACTTTTTCAGCTTCTGTGCTTGTGAAAGTGAAGGTGTACAAAGCTCCGCCTCAATAAATTTAAATAAATCAGTTTGCTCTGCTTTTGTGAGATACGAAAGCTCAACACCCACTGAGAAAGAGATTTTATTCTCATCCACCATACTGAGAAGCTTTGGAATTAGCTTTGTCAGACGGATATATCTTTTCACCTGAGATGCACTATCTTCATCCGAGATTTCCTTTGCAGATAACTTCGGTCCGACTTGGTCCGAAGTTAAATCTGTGCGTTTGCCCTGCTTTTTAAGAGCATCCATTTTCATCTTGTAAGCAAAGGCTTTTTCCGAGTGTAGAATGTGCTCCCGGTGCAGGTTACTGTCAACAAGGATGATATCTGCTTCCTCTTTGCTTATGTCCAATACAACAACAGGAACCTCTGTCATTTCAAGCCTTGTTGCTGCAAGATATCTTCTGTGTCCTGATATGATTTCATACACATCAGCCTTATCGTCCTTACGCACCATAAGAGGCTGTATAATCCCATTTTCACGGATACTGTCCTCCAATGGCTTCATATCCTCTTCACGGCACTTGTACGGATTCTTGAAATTCGGAACAATTTTGCCTACAGGCATATTTACAATTTCGGTTGTCTGAGGCTTTATCGCCTCTGTTTCTTCTGTTTTTTCAAACAGTTCTTCAATAAAATTTTCTTCTTTATTCATTTATCTGTTCCTTTCATATTTCTTAGATTTTGTTCTTCCTTTAGCCTGATTTACCAGCTCGTCAATTTTCTCTTTACCGAAGAACCTTTGTAAGAGAGAATAATCCTTAACCTGCCGGATAAGTGACCTGTTCTGTTCACGAAGCTCACTGTTTTCCCTTGCAAGAATTGAAACACGCCGCTGCAAACTGCTGTTATAACCTCTTGCTGTTATTCGAGCTTCAACTGCTTTCAGATATTTTGCGAATACTGTTTTCATAAGGCTTTTCAGCTTCGATATCAACGGCTCTGCATATTTTGCTTTGTACGCCTTGGCTGTCATAAGCGGTGCCGGCTCGGGTAATGTGAACTCATTACTGTTTAATTGCTCTATTAAGTTTTCAATACCGCTGCCGTCATCATAGGTTTCAATCTGCGCTCTGACTGCTTTCAGTTCACATTGCTTTTCGGCTATTTCATCTTCAAGAGCTTCAACCTCTTGACTTCGCATTTTCTTTTCATAATCAAGAACTGACAGATGCTTTTCGTGTGTGCCTTTCTGCTCCCACTCTACACCGTATCTCTCCATAATTTTTGAGAGTTCTTCTTTTTCGGACAGTACCCATTGATTCCACTCTGTATCTCCACGAGTACCACCCTTGAAGCCTTGCTTTGCAAGAGCCTGCTTTAATGATACTCTTGTTTCAAGACCACGCTTACTGCCGGTTGTGAACGGTACAAAGTCAATGTGCAAATGCGGTGTAGCTTCATCCATATGAAGATGTGCAGAGAAAACACGGAGATTAGGATTTCTTTCCTGAAATGTTTTGATATATTCAGTCAGTATTTTTTCGGCAAGTCTGCCTTCATCTGTTTCTGCGTTCATATCATCCTTATTGCCGATTTGCAGAATAACTTCGTGAAAGGGTTTCTCCTGTTTTCCTGATACTATCTTTTTATAGTAATCATCTATTCTTCGGTCAGTTCTGTTTTGTTTGCCATTGTAATCCTGCAGTGCTCTGTCAAAAAGCTCATGATACACATCCTTGATATCTTCGTTTATGAAAGATGTGTTCAGACAGCTTCTTGTCGGGTCGGTATTGAGAGCATTAAACTTTCTTTCATTGTGTCTTACAGAGCCTTTTCCAACCATAACACTTATACTTCTTCTAATATTCTCACATCCTTATTTAAAATATTTTTCGTCTGGTTTTGTTACTTTTGTCAAAAGTAACGCAAAAGCACTTTTGACATCCATAAGGCTATCAAAAGATGCTGTTGCGCTCTCCGAGGGGGTATAGGGCTTTGCCCTGCAATTTGCGAATTGCCACCCAACAGGGCTGTTTTTGTAAAACCACCCTGTACCCCGTAAAACTTTACACTCACCATTTATGAACCATACAGATTATTCATAAACGGTGATGCCGTCGCCTCTATGCCAATGAAGCCTCTTACTCTGCGGTGTTCTCTGTTGTAAACATTGTTACTGCTTTTAATACCGTACTTATTTTCATTGGCAATCAGGAA
>JAXJUJ010000094.1:0-3649 GCA_036309125.1 Acutalibacteraceae bacterium
ATTTGAAATCGTGCAAAAATCACCCCGACAAACCCGAATTTATCCCTTTAAATATCTGCCTGAGTGATTCTTTCGACTGAAAATGTTTCTGTATCGAAATCTGTCGAATTTTCGTGCAGGACGATGAGTCTGCCGCCTCGCTCCTTGCCGTAGGTGTGGTAACCGGCTCCGAGTGTCTGAATGAGCTTTATGCCGTCGATTTCAGCGACGAAGGTGTTGACGTGGTCGTGACCGAAAAATGCCGCAACGATGTCACCTGTCTTTTTCCAGCTTTCAAACTGTGAGCGTTCAGTGTCAGGAGGGCAGGGTGCTTCACGGACGAGTCCCTCGAGGATTGCACCTTCCTTGGGAGTGAGCCATTTTCCGTTCTTTTCGACGGCACCTTCAGTCTTTTCATCGGAAAAATCAAAAAGATCAAATTCCTGATTAACGGGAATATGCTGAAAAAGTATTGACGGAACAGGCTTGCCACCGTTTTCTTCGCGGAGCTTTGCAGCCTTTCTTTCGTACCAGTCAATCTGATCAGGATGAACGATGCCGTAGCCTTTGCCGTGAATTACACGGTGATTTTCGTCACGGATATAGTCATTTGAGTCAATACACCAGATATTCCAGTTGACCTTGTCACTGTCAGATGAAAGGATCTGCAGACTGTAGTTGCCGCAGCCTGTCACATCCTCTTCATTGTAACAGCCACGGAAGTTTTCGTACTCTGCGTAAAGGTTGATATGATTTTCACGGCGGATAAACGGTCTGATTTCCTCACCCTCTGAGTCGTGATTGCCGAAAACTACAGCGAGAGGAATACCCTTTTTTCTGACGGGCTCAACGATTTTACGGATGGTTTCGTAAAGGTAGTCGTAAGTGTACTCTTCCCAGTAGCCGCTTATATTGTCGCCACCGAAAACTACGAGGTCAGGCTGTGTGAGCTCGATGCCTTTCTCAATGACGTTTACTGTTTCAAGAGAACAGCTGACAGGGATTTCACGGTTTTCGTCATCATCCATTTCAGGGGAAACCTCGTGAATATCCGAAAGGTGAAGTATTCTGAATGTGCCGTCTTCTCTGAATCGAAGGGGAGCTTGTGTTTTTCTGAAGTATTTTAATGAATTAGGGTAGCCTGAAGCCATAATAACATCTCCTGAAAGTTTATTTATTTCAATTTTACTCCTGATAAGTTGCCTCGTCAAGACGGGAATTATGTATATTTTATTAAATTTAATATTTGAATTGAAATTTTTTTGTTTCCGTGTTATCATTTAATGTAAGCAATTTTTATAATCAAGAAAAGGAGGAATTACTTTGTCTGACGAGAACAAAGAAAAAAATCTCCCTGAAACACCTGACGAAGGTAAGGAAAAGGTTGACGGCGATTGGAAGTGGGATGCCGCTGTGCCCGAAACCAAAATTGACGACATCACTTTTGATGATCTTGCAACAGCGGCGGAGGATAAGTCTGCTGCCGTGAAGGATGAGGAAGTCAGTCAGGATGAGCAGCCTGAAAAGAAGGCTGAGAAAAAGGAAAACAAGAAGCCTGAGAAAAAAGAAAAGGCTGCAAAAGAGGAAAAGGATGATGCTGTGTGCATCGTTTGCGGAAAGTCACTTAAAAACAGTACTAATGACCTCTACTGTGAGGCCTGTGCAAGAAAATATCTTCGCACACATTTCGGTATTCCGCAGATTCTTCTCGCTTTTATAATGGTATTCGTTGCAGCGTTCGGTTACTTTATCTGTGCGACTTCAGTGGATATTACATCACAGCTTGTGAAAATCGAGAATTACGTCGAGCAAAGACGCCATACAGATGCTATTGAAGGCATTGAGGCTCTCAGTGAAGACATTTCTACTCTCGATCAGGGTCTGAATGCTACACTCGCTACCTTTAACAAGAATCACAAGACAGCAGACTTCTTTGTTGACGGTGACCGTTCAATGCGCATTCTTGTAAATGCTTATGTTGATTCACTTGCTTTCAATGAAGAGCAGATGAATACTTACATCGGCATTGTCAGAACGGAAATCGGTGAGGAAAAGCTCAAGAGCCGTGAATACAAGAAAATCAATGATATGTACGAATACTGCCTTGAAGTAATGTCTTACAGCAGTGAAATCGGTGAAGACTGGTATGCATTTATGTACACTGATGAAACAACTTCTGAGCAGAAGATCAAGTATGAGGAAGCTATCGCTTACCTTAACAAGTGTCCGAATGAAACTCTCGCACAGAAGAGTATCAACGGCTGGTACAGATACATCGCTGCAACCTTCGCAGAGAAGGATAAAGAAGTGATTTTTGAGATTTTTGACAATCTCATCAAGGATCTCGGCGATTACGGTTATCTCTTTGATTTCACATATCTCAATCTTGCATGGTCTTATGAGGACTATGACAGAGTTGAGACTGTCGCTGAAAGACTTTATGAAAGAAATCTCAATTCAACAGATGCTTACTACTACGCTATCAGAGCAAATATCATTCAGGGTGATTACGCCAAGGCTGATGAACGCTGTGAAAAGATGCTCAAGGACAACCCCGAATCACTCGACTACTACTCAGCAAAGGCAGAGGTGCTCCGCCGTCAGGGTAAGTATCAGGAGAGTATAGATATCTGCAAGACAGGTATCACAAAGGGTATGGATGCACAGATCTATAATCAGCAGGCTATTTCAAATATGCTCCTTGAAAATAAGGAGGCGGCTCTCGAGGCTGCACACAGTGCCTACGAAATCATCGTTATGAACACTCAGTCCACAGCATCATATGAGGTTCTCAATACGATTGCTCTTATCGCACATCTCTGTGACGACACTGATCTTTACAGCGCTATCGGTGAATACTTCAGAAATGACGAGGGCGACGTTGAGTTTGACGAAAAGGTGAAGAAGTGCATTGAGGGCGAAATCACTTTTGAAAATATTTTTATGGAAGGATACGGTGATATATAATGACAATTGTATATGTAATTTCTAAGTATCTGACCATTACAGGTACAGCACTGAAGGCTTTCTGGGAGCAGCTTTTCTGCCGCATTCTTGCCATTCCGGTACAGGATGCACACTATCTTCAGGCAAATGAGCTTTGCGGTCACATTGACCACGATTTTTCAGAAAGCAAGATTAAAACATTCCTTCTCTGCTACCTTCCCGGTGCGATGAACAGATTTTTCGCTTACGGAATGTTTATCGGCGGTTATCTCGGTCTTTTCTACATCGAGCCTGCTTCAAAGACTGCGATTTTCTGGGTTTATCTTGTTTTGTTTTATATCGGTGCTTCTCTTCTTTGCAACTGCGCACCGCTTTACGAGGATGCTCTTTATAACTGGGAGCTTCTCTACGGCAAGGAAAGCAAGACAAATATCGCAGTGAAAATCCTCGCATTCATCCCGTCAGCTTATTTTATCGCTACGGCTTGGCTCGAAAAGTATGCAGTGACAACGCTTCTTTGCATTGCTGCAGCTCTTGTGGGAATTTTCGTTTTCTGATAATACTTATTCTTTTCAGAACAGCGGCAGAAAGGGCGGTGTAAATTAGGGATTTGTTAGGTTTAAAGTTGCCCTTTTCCGCTTATACTTTATGAAAAAACCTCGTAAGGCGTCAGCCTTGCGAGGTTTTATTCATTTCGTCTAAACGAAAAATTTCTAACTTTAAA
>JAXJUJ010000095.1:0-3602 GCA_036309125.1 Acutalibacteraceae bacterium
AAAGTATCCCTCCGTCTTTTGCTTCGCAAAATCCACCTCCCTTTAGGCAAGGGAGGCAATTCACTATTTGAAATCGTACAAAAATCACCCCGACAAACCCCCAATTTACCGCTCTGCTTTCACTGCAAAAAATAACGGCAGGGGATATACCTCTGCCGTAAACTGATTACTGAAAAAGCCCCATAAAGGGGGAAATGCCCGATGTGTGCAGCATCGAGCATTTCAAGGGAAAGAGAAAATAAAAATGAAAATAGAGATGTTATCTCTGACATTTTTTATAACATATCCGATTGATAGAATTATTGTGAAAATATGAACAAATTGTTAACAAACGTATTTTTCGTACCCCAAATTAAAGGTTTTGTACATATTAATTGACACTGACACTATATTTTGGTTCGTTTTTATCAATAAATTGCGAAAAAAATCTGTACTTGACGATATGTTGTTTTTTTGGTATTATAACTTCATTCTTTATAAGTATATAATTATTGATTGGGGGATTCTGAATGGACTTCAAAGAAAATTGGGTCATGTACCTCTTGGCGGCCTGCGTGGTTGTCTTTGTAACGGCACAGTCACTCTTTTTCATCATCAGATCATGGAAACACGGTAAGAAAATCGGTCTTAAAAAGGAAACAATGAAACAGACAATTATGTCGAGTGCATCTTTCACTTTTGCACCTGCAGTTTCAATTCTTGCAACTGTTATTGCACTTGCGGCTTCTCTCGGTGTTGTTCTTCCGTGGATCAGACTTTCTGTTATCGGTAACCTGGCATACGAAACAACTGCAGCACAGACTGCACTTGATGTTTTCGGTGCTTCACTTAAAAATGAGGTTGTGGATAAGGGTCAGTTCTCGACAATTGCCTGGGCGATGACAATTGGTAGTATCGCTCCGTTGATCCTTCTTCCTTTCCTTTGCAAATTCCTTCAGAAGAAGGTTGGTAAGGCTGTTAACAAGAGCGAAAAGTCACAGAAGCTCGGTGACGCTATTTCAGCATCAGCATTCATCGGTATCGTTTGTGCTTTCCTTGCAAGAGAAATCAGCGGTAACACAATGAGTAACAAAATCGATGCCGCAGGTAACTTCGTAAGAGAATTAAACGATAAAGGTGAACTTGAAATTGTTAAGGTAGTTACAGGTTCTTCAGGTGCAATGTCGATTCTTGTTCTTATTACTGCCATTGTTCTTATGCTTGTCCTTGAGGCAATCTGCAAAAAGTTCAAGCTTGAAAAGCTCGAAACATTCGCAATGCCTATCGCAATGCTCGGAGCTATGGGTATGGCTATTCTTTTCACAGCTGTACTTCCTGATTCAGTCGTTAACCACACATGGTATGAAGTTGTTACACAGTAAGGAAGGAGGAAATCATTATGTCAACATTGAAAGATAAAAATTATTTTGATTCTGTTCACAGAATGGGTATAATCTGGAATATCGGTGCAATTCTTATGCTCGTAACCGTTCCGATTGTAATTTCTGCACATCTTGGTGTATGGCCTGAGTTGAAAACCCTTGCAGCTGTTCTTGTTCGTCTTATGCCTCTTTATTGGGGTACAGCTATCATCGAGGTTATCACTTATGTTCCTCTTCTCGGACCCGGCGGTGCATACCTCAGCTTCGTTACAGGTAACATCTCAAACCTCAAGCTTCCTTGCGGTATCAAGGCTATGGATCAGGCTAAGGTTCGTGCAAATACCGAAGAAGGCGAAGTTATCTCTACTATCGCAATCGGTGTTTCAGCAATCGTTACTACAGTTGTAATCGCGGTCGGTGTTGTGGCATTCGGACCGTTCCTTTCAAGGGTTACAACAGGTGTTCTCAAGCCTGCTTTTGACTATGTTCTTCCGGCACTTTTCGGTGCTCTTGCTGCAACATATCTCAGAAAGCACTGGAAGATATTTATTGCACCTTTCCTTGTAGGTGTTCTTTTCCTTGCTTTTGTAGACCATTCAATGGGCGCAGGCACACTTATGTTTATTACAATCGTTGTTGCTGTCATTTCAGTTCTTGTACTTAATAAGTTCAATAAACTTTAATTTCAAAAAAAGACTTGATATTTTCAGAATAATGTGATATCATACTAACGTAAACTTTAGAATGTATTGACAAAGGAGTGGGGCAACCCGCTCTTTTGTGTTGTTTAGGAGGTAGATTATGGCTTCAAAAGGAAAAGGCGGAAATACAGTCAATGCTGTGTGGGAGATCGCTGAGCCTATTGCAAACGGTCTCGGCTATGAGCTCTGGGATGTCCGCTTTGAAAAAGAAGGCGCAAACTGGTATCTTCGTATCTTTATAGATAAGGAAGACGGTATCTCAATCAATGACTGTGTTGATATGAGCCACGCTATCGATAAACCTCTCGACGAGGCTGACCCGATTGAGCAGAGCTACTGTCTTGAGGTGTGCTCACCCGGACTTGAACGTGACCTTAAGCGTGATGCACACTTCGAAAAGAGCATCGGCAAGAAAATAATGGTTAAGCTCATCCGTCCCGTTGACGGGCAGAGAGAATTCAAAGGTACACTTGAAAGCTATGATAACGGAAACTTTGAGCTTTTGGTCGAAGACGGCACAAAGCTTATGATTAATAAAAAAGAAACATCTTATGTTAAACTTGATGATTTCGGAGGAGAAGAATAATGGTAAACAAGGAACTTTTCATGGCACTCAGAATGCTTGAAAAAGAAAAAGGCATCCCGATGGAAACACTTTGCGAGGGTATCCAGAGAGCTCTCGTAACAGCAGTTAAGCGTGACTATAATAATAAGGATATCGTTTTCTGTGAGCTTGATCCCGCAGAGGATACAATGCGTGTTTTCGTAAGAAAGAATGTTGTTTCTGAGATCGTTGATCCTGATGAGGATATGACACTCGAACAGGCACAGAAGTACAAGGCTACAGCTCTTGTCGGTGATATCATCGAAATCGAGCTTGAAACAAAGGAAGTAAGCCGTATCGCAGCTGACAAGGGTAAGCACGTTATCCGTCAGGGTATCAGAGAGGCTGAGCACGGTAAGCTTCGTGAAGAATTCCAGAGCCATAATCAGGAAATCGTTACAGCTAAGGTTTCACGTGTTGATCCTGAAACAGGCGATGCAGTTGTTGAAATCGGCAAGGCTCAGGAAACACTCTTCAGAAGTGAGCAGATTCCGGGTGAAACACTCGTTCCGGGTGCACTTATCAAAGTTTACATCGCAAGCGTATCCGATGGTAAGGAAATGAGCAGACGTGGTCCGAAGGCTACAATTTCAAGAACTCATCCCGGTCTTGTAAAGAGACTTTTCGAGTCTGAAGTACCTGAAATTTATGACGGCACAGTTGAAATCAAGTCAGTTTCACGTGAGGCAGGTTCAAGAACAAAGATTGCTGTTTACAGTGCAGATGAAAACGTAGATGCAGTCGGCGCATGCATCGGTCCTCGCGGTGCTCGTGTAGGCAAGATTGTTGATATGCTCTATGGTGAGAAGATCGATATCGTCAAGTACAGTGAAAATCCTGCAGAGTTTGTTGCAGCAGCACTCGCTCCGGCAGACGTTGTTTCTGTTACTGTTGACGAAAACGGTGAAAAGGCTTGCCGTGTAATCGTTCCTGACC
>JAXJUJ010000096.1:0-16824 GCA_036309125.1 Acutalibacteraceae bacterium
CGTCATTATGCTCGATGGCGACAAGGATTACGTTGCAGTAAAAAGAGAAAGCTTTGACGATTTAATCGCAAGGCAGGTGTAAAACAAAAAACCTCTCGATCGAGAGGTTTTTTGTTTGATAAAATTAGGTTTTTAGAGCCAAAAATTCAAACCAACATCGTAGGGGCGCACATTGTGCGTCCGTTAAAAATCGCACAAAATCCACGGACACCTAATAGGCGCCCCTACGCACACATAACCGGATCGTGCAAAATTTAAAGACCTCCACAAACTCGGGTTTGTTTAGAAAAAGGACGACAGAAAAACTCTGTCGTCCTTTTTCGTTTATATCAATTTCCCCTCTTACTTATCAGTACCAAATCCAACCGAAGATCACAATAACGATAATCCACTGCCACCAAGTATATGAAACGTCTATGTGGTAAACACATACACTTCCATCAGCATATGTCACTGTAACATCTGCTGAGCCTGTGCCTGATGCCGTGATTTTGTCGCCTGAAACAGATGCTACACCTGAATCTGATGTTTCAACCGTAACTGCATCGCTTACATACATTGAATCCTTATAATTCATTGAAACATTCTGTTCTGTGTATGAAGGTGTCGGAATCTTATCCCATACTGCATAGAGAGTAATGTCACTTGTAATGCTCCACTTTGAGCCCACACCTACAGTAGCTGTTGATGCATTGCTTACCGTTGACCAGCCGCGGAAAGCGTAACCCGATCTCATCGGAATCTGAGTTGAAACCGTTACATCAGTCGCATTGTTCCATACTGCATAGAGAGTAATATTCTTTGTCGGAGTATACTTTGAACCGCAGGAATATGATGCAGATGTTGCTGAACTGCTTGTTGACCAACCCTTACATGCTACTGCAAAGCTCTGTGATGCAGGAGCACCTGAACCGCCGTTAGCATTGTATGTGATTTTAAATGTCTTTGCTGACGGGATAGGAAGACTTACTGACTCACCTGCCTTGACTGAAACGGTCGAAGGAGAAACGCTGCCACCGTTTGCGTCGTATGTAACGGTGTAGGTTGTAGTCGGTGTTGCGGAATGCGTACCGTCACAAAGTTTGAATTTCAATGAATTGTTGGTTGCATATTTTTTACCGTAGGAATCCTCCGTTTTGCTGCAGATTGTAACATTTTTTGATGCAAGATAAAAAGCATCTTCACATATTTTCACCAAATTCAATGGTAAATGTACAGTGGTTAAACTACGACATTTGTAGAAAGTTTCTGTACCAATTGTTAAATCGTTACAGCCTTCCTCAAATATAACAGTTTATAGGTTCTCACAGTCCTGAAAAACACCCAAATCATAGGTGCTATTCCAACCCAAGGTTGTCAACGTTGAGGGTAAAGATACTGTTTTAAGTTTTGTGCAACGCGAAAAAGCTCCTTCCGATATATATGTAACTCCTTCTGGTATAGTTAAATTTACTATTCCGCACAAATAAAAAGCAGTATTACCTATCGATCCTAACGTCTTTGGCAAAGACAGATTTTCTAATGCAGAACACCCGATAAAAGCGTCCTCACCTATTGCCTGCTTAACTGCAGAAGTTTTCGCCTCATCCCATATTACGGATTTTAACGCGGTGCAATATCCGAATGCATGTATGTCTATTTTTATGCAGTTGCTTGGTATTGCAACTGATTCAAGTGCACTACATTTGTAAAAAGCGCTTCCTCCAATAACTAAATCTTTAGTTCCTTCTGTAAATTTTACAGTTTTAAGTTTAGGACAATTCTGAAATGCTCCTGATTCGCTGTTGCTTTCCCAACTCAAAGTTGTTAATGTTGATGGTAACGATAAAGTTTCAAGATTATTATTTGTGGCAAAAGCACTTACCGCTATTTGTGTAACCCCTTCTGGTATTGTCAGATTTACAATTCCACACCCATAAAAGGCACTTCTGCCAATACTTTTTAAGGTCGAAGGAAAGGAAACACTCTCAAGCTGAGATAAATATCTAAACGCATAATCTCCTATCGCTGTAACGGTATATCCTCCTAAAGTAGAAGGGATTGTGATTGATGTTTCTGTACCGTCATATTTTGTGATTGTTGCATTTGTTCCTGACACAGTATATGTGTAGCTACCTGATGTGAGTGCTGATGCTTCAACTGAGAAGAGCGAAGAAAGGTCGATTTCTGTCAGCGCACCTACGGGTGCAACGGAAAGAACCATTATCGCTACGAGCAATGAAGCAAGCAGCTTTTTGAAAGATTTTTTCATATTATTCCTCCTTTTATGAAACAAATTGTTTCATCTGAATTAGTGTATCAAACAAATTGTTTCATGTTAATATTAAATGAAACAATTTGTTGTATGATAACTGTAGGTTGAATGTGGTGGTGAGGAATTGAACTATACAAAAAGGCTTTATGATCTCAGGGTAGACCATGATCTGAGGCAGGAAGATGTCGCTCAGGTTTTAAAAGTTACCTCGCAGGCATACGGAATGTATGAAAGCGGAAAAAGAAGTCTTCCGATAGAATATCTCATCAAACTCTCACAGTATTACAACGTCACTTCCGACTATATTTTAGGTTTAAAAGACACAAAAAGCTGAACCGTCCGTCTATTTTGCGGACGGTTTGTTTTTTGCTCTGAAATCCTTGAAAATCAAGGGTTTCGGGGTATTTTTATACATTATAAAAAATACCCGAAAAATCTTCTCAAAACCGCTTGACTTTACCACACTAATGTGGTAACATACCGTCATATTCTTTTAAAATGGTGATGATTTTATGAACATCCGCAATGAAAATATTGATAAGGTTTTTGAGGCTATTCTTTCCCTCGAAAACGTCGACGAATGTTACCGTTTTTTTGAGGATATCTGCACCATCAAGGAGATTCAGGATATCGCTCAGCGCTACGAGGTAGCACGTCTTCTGACTGACAAGAAAAACTACAACGAAATAACCAAAGCAACAGGCGCATCAAGCACCACTATCACCCGTGTCAACAAGTGTCTTATGTACGGCAATGAGGGTTACAAAATGGTTATCGAACGTACAAAGAAGGACTGAGGTGGCACAATGTTTAACAGCAATATACTTAAAAACGAAGAAAAGGCAGTTTTCGCCCTTCGTTCACTTTACAGAAAATACGGATACACTCCGTTTAAAATGAGCAAGTTTGAGGAGTATGACCTCTACGTCAGAAACAAAGACTTCCTCGTTTCAGACAGCGTTATCACCTTCACAGGTATGAACGGTAAGCTCCTCGCTCTCAAACCTGACGTTACACTCTCTATCGTCAAAAACACGAAGGATCTTCCCGACACTGTTCAGAAGGTATATTATAATGAAAACGTTTACCGTGTTTCCAAAAACACTCACGAATTCAAGGAAATTATGCAGACAGGTCTTGAATGCATCGGTAACATCGACGTTTACAATATTTACGAAGTAATCACTCTTGCCGCAAAGAGCCTTGAAGCTATCAGCGACAGCTACGTGCTTGACCTTTCTCACATCGGCATCATTTCTGCTGTTATCGACGCGCTCGGCTGTGACCGTGAAACAGGACGCGCAATCCTTACCTGCATCGGTGAGAAAAACCAGAGTGGAATTGAAAAAATCTGCGCAGAAAAGGGCATTGCAGCCGATGCTTGTCAGAAGCTTATTTCCCTTGTCGGCACTTACGGTAAGATTGAAAAGGTACTCCCCACACTCGAAGCAATCTGCGACACCGACGAGCTGAAATCAGCACTCAGCGAATTCACGAGTATCTGCAATCTCCTCGTTTCAGGCGGACTCGGTGACAGAATCAATATCGATTTTTCAATCGCAACTGATATGAGATATTATAACGGTGTTGTTTTCCAGGGCTTTGTTGAAAACGTGCCGACAGGTGTTCTTTCAGGCGGTCAGTATGACAATCTTATGAAGAAAATGGGCAGAAAGTCAGGTGCTATCGGCTTTGCCGTTTACCTCGACACCCTTGAAAGACTTAACCTTACTGCAAAAAAATATGACGTTGACTGCGTTCTTCTTTATGATACAGATTGCATCGCAGCAGACCTTGCAGATGCAGTAAACACGCTCGTTGCAGAGGGCAAAACAGTTATGGCACAGCAGAATGTGCCCGAAAACATAAAATACAAACAGCTTTTAAAGCTTAACGGAAAAGAGGTGGACATTCTTGAAAACAATGATTAATGTTGCGCTTCCGAAGGGAAGACTTGGCGAAAAGGTTTACGATATGTTTGAAAAGTCAGGCTATGAATGTCCGTCTATCAAAGAAGTCAACCGTAAGCTTATTTTTGAAAACGAAGAAGCAGGAGTTCGTTATTTCTGGGTAAAACCCTCTGACGTTGCAATCTACGTTGAACGTGGCGCAGCCGATATCGGTGTTGCAGGTAAGGACATCCTTCTTGAGTACGCTCCTGACGTTTACGAGCTTCTTGATATGAATCTCGGCAAGTGCCGAATGGCTGTTGCCGCAAAGAAAGACTTCCGTGACAATACAGAAAACACTCTTCGTGTTGCGACGAAATTCCCCAACATCGCAAAGGATTATTACAGTAAAAAGGGTCGTGACATCGATATCATCAAGCTCAACGGTTCAATCGAAATCGCACCGATTCTCAACCTTTCCGACGTTATCGTGGACATCGTTGAAACAGGAAAAACACTTCTCGAAAACGACCTTGAGCCGAAAGAGACTATCGTTCCCATCAGCGCAAGGCTTATTGCTAACAAATCAAGCTTCAAATTCAAGATGGAGCAGATTGAAAACATTAAAAACAGTCTGAAAGCTCAGGTGAAAACAGATGATTAAGATTATGAAATACGGCGAGGTCGACAACAAGGACATTTTTGCACGCGGCACAGCTGCAACAAGCGTTGAAGACATCGTTTCAGGTATTATAGAAAACGTTAAGGCAAACGGTGATAAGGCTCTTTTCGAATACTGCGAAAAGTTTGACAAGGCAAAGCTTTCAACCCTCGAGGTTTCTGCAGAGGAAATCGAAGAAGCTTTCAATGCTGTTGAGCCGAAATTTGTTGAAATCATTGAAAAGGCCGCTGTCAACGTAAGAGAATTCCACTCACGTCAGGTAAGAAACAGCTTTATTCTTAACGAAAAAGACGGAGTTGTTATCGGTCAGAAGGTTCTTCCGATCGAAAAGGTAGGTCTTTATGTGCCGGGCGGTACAGCTGCTTATCCGTCAACCGTTCTTATGGACAGCATCCCTGCAAAAATCGCAGGCTGCAAGGAAATTGTAATGGTAACTCCTCCGAACGCTGAGGGCAAGGTTAATCCCGTAATCCTCGCTGCGGCTAAGATTGCAGGTGTTGACAGAATTTTCAAGCTCGGCGGTGCACAGGCTGTCGCAGCTCTTGCATACGGTACAGAGAGTGTGCCGAAGGTTGACAAAATCGTCGGTCCCGGTAATGCATTCGTTGCTGAAGCAAAGAAGCAGGTTTTCGGTATGGTTTCAATCGATATGATCGCAGGACCTTCTGAAATCCTTGTAGTTGCAGACAAGACATGTAACCCGAAATTTGTTGCTGCGGACTTGCTCTCTCAGGCAGAACATGATAAAATGGCAAGTGCTGTGCTCGTCTGCGATGATATGGACTTTGCAGAAGCTGTAAGTGCAGAGCTTGAAAGACAGATTCCGCTTCTTCCCCGTGAAGAAATCGCAAGAACATCTATCGACAATAACGGTAAAATCATCGTTGCCGATGACCTTATCAAGGCAATCGATATCGCAAACGAAATTGCTCCTGAGCATCTTGAGCTTTGTATGGATAACCCGTTTGATTACCTTGACAAAATCAAGCACGCAGGTTCAATATTTATGGGCAAGTACTGTCCCGAGGCTCTCGGCGACTACTTCGCAGGACCGAATCACACTCTTCCGACAAGCGGAACAGCACGTTTCTCAAGTCCGCTTTCCGTTGACGATTTCGTAAAAAAGACACAGTATACATACTACACAAGAGAAGCTCTTTCAGCTGTTGCTGAAGACGTCGCATTCTTTGCAGAAAAAGAAGGTCTTTCAGCACACGCAAGAAGTGCAACAGTAAGATTTGAGGAAGACTGATGAGCAGATTTTTTAGTTCGAAATATTCATCCCTTGAGGCATACACCCCGGGTGAACAGCCCAAGGATATGAAATACATAAAGCTTAATACAAACGAGTCACCGTTTCCCCCTTCACCGAAGGTAACGGAGTATGCAAAGGCTGAAAGTGAAAAGCTCAACCTTTATTCTGACCCCGAAAGCCGTGTGCTTACACAGACAGCGGCAGACCTTTTCGACGTAAAGTACGAAAACGTGCTTATGACAAACGGCTCGGACGAAATTCTTAATTTCGCTTTTATGGCTTTCTGTGACGACGATAAGGGCATCGCCTTCCCGTCAATCAGCTACGGCTTCTATCCTGTTTTTGCAGAGCTGAATCACATCCCGTACAAGGAAATTCCTCTCAAGGACGATTTCAGCATAAACGTTGAGGACTACTGCAATATCGGAATGAATATCGTAATCGCAAACCCCAACGCTCCTACAGGACTTGCACTCAGCGTTGAGGACATCGAGAAGATTGTCACAACAAACAAAGACAGCGTAGTTATCATCGACGAGGCTTACGTTGATTTCGGTGCAGAGAGCGTTATCCCTCTTACAAAGAAGTATGATAACCTTCTCGTGACCCAGACCTTCTCAAAGTCACGCTCACTTGCAGGTGCAAGACTCGGCTTCGGCATCGGCAACGAAGCACTGATTGCCGACCTGAACACAATCAAGTATTCAACCAACCCCTACAACGTTAACCGTATGACCTCTGCAGCAGGTATTGCCGCTCTTGAGGACAACGATTACTATATGAACAACTGCAAAACAATTGCAGAAAACAGAGAGTACACAAAGGCTGAACTCGCAAAGCTGGGATTTGAAACTCTCGACTCAAAAGCAAACTTTATTTTCACACGCTGTGATAAGATAAACGGCGGTGAGTATTACCTCACACTCAAAAAGATGGGCATTCTCGTCCGTCACTTCACAAAGCCGCTTATCAGCGACTATGTCAGAATCACCATCGGCACAAAGGAGCAGATGGATGCACTTCTGACGGCTACAAAAGAAATATTGGGAGTGAAATAAATGAGAACAAGTGAAATTAAAAGAGACACAGCTGAAACAAAAATCAGCCTTTCTCTCGACCTTGACGGCACAGGTAAAAGTGAAATTGCAACAGGCTGCGGTTTCCTTGACCATATGCTCACACTCTTTGCAAAGCACGGCAGATTTGACCTGAGTGTAAAATGCGATGGTGACATCGATGTTGACGACCACCACACTGTTGAAGACATCGGCATCTGTCTTGGTATGGCACTCAAAGAGGCTCTTGGCGATAAAAAAGGCATCATCCGTTACGGAAACTTCACACTTCCGATGGACGAGGCACTCATTATGTGCGCAGTTGACATTTCAGGCAGAGATTACCTCGCTTACCGTCTTGAAATTCCGACAGAAAAGGTCGGCACTTTTGACACTGAGCTTGTGGAAGAGTTTATGCTTGCATTCACAAGAAACGCAGGGCTCAACCTTCACATTCTTCAGCTCAGCGGCACAAACTCTCACCATATCATTGAGGGCACATTCAAGTGCCTTGCAAGAACACTTCGTCAGGCAGTTAACATTGACGAAAAATTCAAAGACGAAATTCCATCCACAAAGGGCGTTTTATAATGATAGCTATAATCGATTACGGCGTTGGCAATCTTTTCTCACTTAAAAGCTCGTTCAACGCAATTGGTGCAGACGTAATTGTCACAGACAATGAAGATAAAATACGCTCTGCAGATAAAATAATTCTCCCCGGTGTCGGCGCTTTTTCAGATGCAATAGCAAAGCTCCGTGCAACAGGACTCGACAAAGTCCTCATTGACGAAGCAAGAAAGGGCAAACCCGTTATGGGCATCTGCCTTGGTATGCAGATGCTTTTCGAAAAGAGTTTCGAATACGGTGAGTACGACGGACTCGGACTTCTGAAGGGTAATGTTGTAGGAATGCAGGGAGTTCTTCCCGAAGAGCTCAAGATTCCGCACATCGGCTGGAATGCTCTTCATTTCAGACAGGCTGACTGTCCCCTTTTCAAGTACATCAAGGAAGACGACTGTGTCTATTTCGTTCACTCCTACTTCGCAGAGGACTGTGACGAAAGCGTTGCCGCCACAACGGAATACGGCAAGGAGCTCACTGCCGCAGTTGCTTACAAAAACATTTACGGCTGCCAGTTCCACCCTGAAAAAAGCGGTGACGTCGGTCTTAATATCTTAAGAGCATTTTGTGAAACGGAGGCAGAGTGATGAATATTTTCCCCGCAATTGACCTTTACGAGGGTGCTGCCGTCCGTCTTTTCAAAGGCGACTACAACCAGATGACAGTTTACGATAAGAATCCTCTCAATATCGCAAAGAAATTTGAGGAATGCGGTGCTGAATATCTTCATATGGTTGACCTTGAAGGTGCAAAAACAGGACTCACGCCTAACCTTGAAACGATTGAAAATATCGTCAAGAACACTTCCCTCTTCGTTGAGCTCGGTGGCGGTATCCGTTCAATGGAAACTGTTGACAAGTATCTTTCAATCGGTGTCAGCCGTGTCATTCTCGGCACAGCTGCTATTACTGACGAAGCTTTCCTCGACGAAGCAATCGCAAAATACGGCGAAAAAATTGCTGTCGGCGTAGACATCAAGGATGACTACGTAGCAATCAAGGGCTGGACAGAAAAATCACAGTACACATTCGAGGATTTCTGCCTTAAAATGCAGGACAAGGGTGTGAAAACTATCATCTGTACCGACATTTCAAAGGACGGTGCGATGAAGGGCACAAACCGTGAGCTTTACAAGACACTTAACGAAAAGCTCAGCCTTGATATCATCGCTTCGGGCGGTGTTTCAAGTATTGATGACATCAGAGCACTTCGTGAAATGAACCTTTACGGTGCTATCATCGGAAAGGCTTATTACACAAACGCGATCGATCTGAAAGAAGCAATCGAGGTGGCAAAATGATTACAAAAAGAATTATCCCCTGCCTCGACGTCAAGGATGGCAGAGTTGTTAAAGGTGTGAATTTCCTCGGACTTGCCGATGTTTCTTCACCCGTTAAGCTTGCTGAGTTTTACTCAAGCTGCGGTGCTGATGAGCTTGTTTTTTACGACATCACAGCATCAGCTGAAGGCAGAAAGCTTTTCACTGACATTCTGACAGAGGTCGCTAGTAAGGTTTTCATTCCCCTCACAGTCGGCGGTGGTATCAATACCGTTGACGATTTTGACCGTGTACTCAAATGCGGTGCAGACAAGGTCAGCGTTAATTCAGGTGCTATCCGTAACCCTGAGCTTGTGAGAGAAGCTGCACACAAGTACGGTGACCAGTGCGTTGTGCTTTCAGCTGACGTCAAGCGTGTTGACGGTGAATTCCGTATATTCGCTAAGGGCGGACGTGAGGACACAGGAATGGAAGCGATTTCCTGGATAAAACGCTGTGTTGATATGGGCGCAGGTGAAATCGTGGTAAACAGCATTGACACAGACGGTGTCAAGCAGGGCTTTGACCTTGAGATGCTTGAAGCTGTCTGCGATGCAGTAAACGTGCCCGTAATCGCTTCGGGCGGTGCAGGTTGCATTGACGACTTTACAAAGCTTTTCAAGGCTTTACCGAAAGTTGATGCAGGTCTTGCAGCTTCAATCTTCCACTTTGGCGAGGTTGAAATCAAAGACCTGAAAAAAGAACTCAGACAAAACGATATCATAGTGAGGTTATAAAAGATGAATTTGGATGAATTGAAATTTGACGAAAAAGGACTTATTCCTGCCGTTGTAGTTGATGCAAAGAGCAAGAAGGTTCTTACGGTTGCATATATGAACAGAGAAAGCCTTGAAATCAGCATCAAGGAAAAGCGTACCTGCTTCTGGTCACGTTCACGTCAGGAGCTCTGGCGCAAGGGCGAAACAAGCGGCAACGTGCAGAAGATTGTAAGCATCACGGCTGACTGCGACAAGGATGCACTCACAGTTCTCGTTGAAAAGGAAGGTCCGGCCTGTCACCTCGGCACAGACTCCTGCTTCAACAACACAGTCTGGGAAAACGACGAGCTTCACGAATTTTCATACGAAGGACTTCTCAAGCTCATCGAAGGCAGAAAAATCAACAAGCAGGAAGGCTCTTACACTACATATCTCTTTGAAAAAGGTATGGATAAAATCCTCAAGAAGGTCGGCGAAGAGTCAACAGAAGTTATCATCGCTGCTAAGGACAATGACAAGAGAGAGACTGTTTACGAGATCGCAGACCTTGCTTATCACGTAATGGTTCTTATGATTGAGATGGGTATTTCACTCGAGGATATCTTTGATGAGCTCGCATCACGTCACGTCATCGATCACAAGGTTAAGCAGGAAAAGAGCACAGCTCAATAAAACTGAAAAAAGCAAGAAAAAACCTCCGAGTTTCCTCGGAGGTTAATTTTTTGTAATTTAATTATTCAGCAGCTTCCTCTGCAGCCGGCCATGTGATTTCATAGTTAGCTGTTGAGTAGTACTTAAACTTGAGAGGTACTGTGCCGACACTTTCGAGTGTGCCCTGACCTGTGATCTCAGTTTCGATTGCAGCTGTACGGCCAAGCTCAAGCTTTGTCACATGGTCTGTTGCCTTGTCAACAACAACCTTGATTGTGCCGATTTCGTATGTAGCATCATACTTTTCAACTGTTACAAAATCCTTATACTTTGCAAACTCAGCAAGGATTTCATCATCCTTTGAGATCTTGTAAAGCTTTCCGTAAATGCTGTTTTCCTGCTCAGGATTTGTTTCGGGATTGATCTTGAGAACGATTGTGTAGTGTGTATCTTCCTCGTTATCTGTGATAACAGCTGAACGAACATCAGCAAGATCAAGTGCGCCTGCCTTGTCTGAACCCATTACAGGGAAGATGTCCTTTACTGATGCAGGATTTTCTTCATCTGTAGTTGAAAGACCGAAGTCATTGTTTGTAATCTTATCTGCAAGAGTCTTGAAAGAAGCCTTTACATACTCGTTTTCGCACTCGCAATCGCCTGCACTCTGGTCGAGCCAGTAGTTGATACCTTCAAACTCTGTGCTTGCCTTTGTGTCAGCCATAAGCTTATTGAACTTAGCAACAAGCTCTGCCTTAGCTACATCGCCATCCTTGATAGCCTGATCGCTGTAAGGAATAGTAGTAGTGGTTTCTTCTTCCGTTGTAGCACCGTTACAAGCACACAAAGAGAACACCATAACTGCTGCCAAAGCAAGAGAAAGTAATCTTATAAGTTTTTTGTTCACGAACAATCCACTCCTTAAAGTTTCTGTATATATTTGATTATAACACAAAAATCTGACAATTCCAATACTTTTTATAAAAATTATGAAATTCCCTTTTCATCAAATAAAAATGCTGTTTCAAGAGCAATTTTAAGACCTGTTTCAAGCATCTTCGGATCAAGGTTATCTTCAGTATCAAGACGTGTATGGTAATATCTTGCAGGTGACGGATCCATCGCTGTGAATGCTGAAGCAGGGATACCTGCCTGTGAGATTGCCGCGGCATCAGTTGAACCAAGCTCGATAGCCTTGATCGGCACGTCGTGGCCAACATTCTTTGCTGCCTCCTGAAGGAGCTTTGCAACACGCTTGTCATTCTTTACCATACCTGTCATATCCTTATCATAAATCGCCATAAAGTCGATTTCACGGATAGTGTCAAGAGAAATAAAGATTGTTTCAACACCGTCGTTCTTAATTTCATTTGCATGAGCCTTTGCCCAAGCCTTTGAACCGCGAAGACCTGCCTCTTCACCGCCTGCCATAAGAGCAACTACTTCTGTATTTTCAAAGCGGATATTGTTAGCATCCATAAACTTGATAACTGCTGCTGAAACCATACAACCTGAAAGGTCATCATTTGCACCTGTAACAGGACGCTTGTAATTGCAGAAGAATATTGCTGCACCAAGCACGGGAACAGTTACATACATAGCAACTGAAAGGATTTTTATCACAAGATTCTCACCCATCCAGATTACGCCAAATTCCGTGCCTGTGACAACGCCGTAAATACCACCGCCGATGCTGAGAAGAACAGAAATTACAGCTGTAACGATGATTCCTGCAACGGCAGCTCTGCCGCCGTGGTAAGTGTATGTCCATTCAAAAGCTGAGTCAACGTGACCTGAGAAGATGATTCTTCTTTTGGTTTCGCCTGACGCCTTACGTGTACCTGTTACGTTCATTGAAGTTTTCTTCGGGAAGAAAATATCAAGTACGGGTTTGTAGAAAATAAACTCTGCAAGAATTGTGAAAAGAGTCACACAACCGACTGCGAGAGAAACAACGGGAAGACCCATTGTGAAAAATGCTGCAGAAAGGATGAGAAGCACTGCACCGAGAGGTACCCACGCCATAAAGGCCTTGTCTGAGCACTTATACTCTTCTTTAAGAACTGTGTCGCAGGTTGTTTCAAGCTCTTTTGCGAGATATTCCTGCGTTTTGATTTCAGCTTCACTTCCGACGGGACGCGGGCCGAAATTTTTACACATTGTCTTGATATGCTTTATAGCATAGTTTGTGTAAAGTCTTACTTCGGATTTATAGTTTCCGACACTTTCTGTTGATTTCATCAGTCAACATTCCTTTCCTTGGGTTTTATTGTTAAGCCGTATTGCGAAGATTTTTTTCTCTTTCCTTGACAACGGCTCAAAATGCGAATAGAATATAGTATGATTTGAAAATAAAGGATGATTTAATGAACAGAAAAATCACACCTCGTATAATACGTATAATCGCTTTGCAGTCTGTCATCATAATGATAGCTGTAACTGTCCTCGGGGGTGCTATAATAACACACAGTGAATATAAGGCAGTCCTTGCTAAGCCGGGGGCACCCGTTGTTGACTCAGAGGAGCTTACAACTCAGCAGACTCATACACTGGACATAACCGCTTCCACAGCAGCACAGCAGGGTTCGGCTGAAAGCACAACTATCGGTACTACCGTGAACACTGTCGGCACAACAAATCCCGTAACATCACCGTCACAGCCTGATTCATCATCAGGAAATAAAACACCCGACAAGCTTTATCCTTATGCTTATGCAGGATTTACTCCACAGATCACTGACGTTACCGCAGATCTTTCAAGATTTATCGTAAACAGCGACTTTGCACTGCCTGCTGACTACAACCCGACTCTTGCGGAGGCTGTCCCGGGCTCCGGAGTCTATCTCGACTACCGTGTTGCTCCGTACTATCAGCAGATGTACAATGCAGCCCTTGCCGAAGGAATAACTCTTACTCCGATTTCAGGTTACCGTTCATATTCCCGACAGGAGAAAAACTTTGAAGATCGAATCAAAGAAAATATGGACGCGGGAATGGATAAGACAGAAGCCACAAAAGCAGCCGCAACAGTTATAATGCTTCCGGGCTCAAGCGAACACAATGCAGGTCTCGCAATGGATATCTGTTCACTCGCTCAGAGTTTTGAAAATTACGCTGAATTCGAGTGGCTTGATCAGCACGCTGCCGAATACGGATTCATCCTTCGTTATCCCAAAGACGAGAAAGCAAAGGCGATAACAGGAGTTATTTATGAGCCGTGGCACTACAGATACGTCGGTGTTGAAGCCGCGAAAGAAATCAAGGAGCGAGGCATAACACTCGAAGAATACCTCGGCCTCGCATAACTATCATTCATCCTTTATATCGGCACGTTTCAGCACCTTCATAAAGGTTTTGAAAATAATCTTAATATCAAATATAAAGCTCTGTTTTTCGACATACTCCTTGTCGAGCAGGGCTTTTGTTTCGTCATCAATGTTGTCCCTGCCGTTAATCTGAGCGTAACCGGTTATACCCGGTCGCACACTGTAAACACCGTACTGCTCACGAAGCTCACGGATTTCCTTCTCTGCAGGGATAAGCGGTCTGGGTCCTACAAGACTCATTGTACCGTTGAGAATATTAAAAAGCTGCGGGAGCTCGTCTATACTTGTAAGTCTGAGAATCCTGCCTGTTTTTGTGATTTTTTCATCTGCATCCTTAAGCTCAGCCGTAGCAATATCTCCCGTACCGTTTCTCATAGTACGGAATTTATACACGGTAAAAATCTTATTATCCTTGCCGACTCTTTCCTGCCTGAAAAGCACGGGAGATCCGTCAGTAATAAGTATCGCAACCGAAACAACAAGAAAAAGCGGTGAAAGGAATATCAGCGCCAGGATACTTACAATAAAATCAAAAATTCTCTTCAAACTCTGCACCTCCGTCCGGATGCATTTAAAATAATTTTAATCAGCTTAATTTATTCCAGAGAATATAGTCATCTATCAGCACTGCTCTGACAGGTGCGCCATCGATTGCTCCCATCTTCACAGGGAATGCAATCAGATAATAATCTCCCGGCTCAACCTGAGAAAGATCAAGATTTTCGATTATCGCAACACCGTTCTGAAGGAACGCTTTGTGCGGTTTGAGCTGATTGCCCGACTTGCCGATCGAATCTGCATCTGTACCTATCAGGCAGATACCCGTATCGACAGCCTCATATGCGGCACTTTCCATAAAAAATGACTGTGCATCACCTTTTATAAGAAGTCGTGTGCATTTTTTGGGGAAATATTTGTTGACATACTCGCCCGTAATAACTCCCGGCGGCACCTCAATGACAGTACACTGACCGATGTATTTGTTCAGGTCAGCATCCTCAATGGTTTCTCCGCCTTCAAGGAAATGACAAGGTGCATCTGCGTGAGTTGCCGTATGCACACAGGCATAAACAGCCGAAAGGTTACAGGCATCACCGTTCTCTATTCTCTGGACAGCATCGAGCCTCGTTTCGGGGTCGCCCGGATATTCAATTGTAGTAAGCAAGGGGCGTGAAATATCAACAATGTTCATATTAAAAATCCTTAATTATTTATTAAGCTCTGAAAGAGACATCTGCTTAAGATAAGCATTGATGAAACCGTCAATCTCGCCATCCATAACGGCATTGATGTTACCGATTTCGAATCCTGTTCTGTGGTCTTTTGCAAGTGTGTACGGCATAAAGACGTAAGAACGGATCTGGCTGCCCCAGCCGATTTCCTTCTGCTCACCCTTGATATCTTCAATCTTGTCAAGATGTTCTCTTTCCTTGATTTCAAGAAGCTTTGACTTAAGCATTCTCATCGCAACCTCACGGTTCTGATGCTGGCTTCGTTCAACCTGACAGGAAACAACGATATTGGTCGGGATGTGGATAAGACGAACAGCTGATGAAGTCTTGTTAACCTTCTGTCCGCCTGCACCTGATGCACGGTAAACTTCCATCTTGATATCATCAGGGCTGATATTAACCTCGATAGTGTCGTCTATCTCCGGCATAACCTCAAGTGAAGCGAAGGATGTGTGTCTTCTGCCTGATGAGTCAAACGGTGAAACTCGTACAAGACGGTGAACACCTGCTTCACTCTTCATATATCCGTAAGCATTCTCGCCCTCGATTCTCAGAACTGCAGACTTAAGACCTGCTTCATCACCGTCAAGGAAGTCGATCATACTTACCTTGAAGCCGTGCTGCTCACCCCAACGGGTGTACATTCTTACAAGCATCTGGTTCCAGTCCTGAGCCTCAGTACCGCCTGCACCTGCGTGGAATGTGAGAACAGCATTCTTCATATCGTATTCGCCCGAAAGAAGTGTGCTGAGTGTCTGCTTGTCGAGCTCTTTCTCAAACTCGTCAACACTTGACTTGCACTCGTCGAGCATATCAAGGTCTTCTTCCTCGTCAGAAAGCTCAATCATTGTAAGAGTGTCTTCAAAGCTCGCCTTGAGATTTTCATATTTAGAGATTTTATTTTTGAGAGCTGCGATTTTCTGCAAAACAACCTGAGTATTTGCGATGTCATCCCAGAATCCGTCCTGAGCTGTTGTTTCTTCTAAGGAAGCAACCTCCGCCTTCATTGCGGTCAGGCCGAGAGCTTCACCTAACTCTTTAAGTTTTTCCTCGAAACCGAGCAAATAGAGTCTTAATTCTTCAAACTGTACCATTTTTATACCTCTCTATATTGCAACGCATATTTTTACCAAATAATTATACTAGAAAAATCACCTTATGTAAAGACATAGATTTTAATATTGTTTTAAAAATATTTAAATTTAGTCTACACTATTGCAAAATAATGTGATATAATATAAAAGTAAAAAATTACAGTCCGGTGGGAAAGAAATGTTTTATGACAATAAAAAGTGTGACGGATGCTCCGAACTGATGCTAGAAGGCGAAGATATCGTTGTCTGCCCCGAGTGCGGAACACCTCAGCACAGAGAATGTTACCAAAAGAATAACGAGTGCGTAAATGCACATCTTCATGCAGAAGGCTTTGACTGGAGAGCAGTAAATGTGACTCCCGAAAAAGCAGAGCCTTCAGCTGATACAGAAAATGAGGTCGCTTCAGAAGTCGAAGACGAAGAATCCAGGAAACCCAGAATTCAGGTCATCACGTCTGCTGATGAAATGCCTGATATTCCGATACCCGAATTTCATGCTGACGAAATCTACGTCAACGGTCAGACCGTAAATGCCAGAGATGATATGGGCGGAGCAACCGTAAAAGAAATTGTAACCTACACACAGGTCAATTCCCGTCATTATCTCAAAAGATTCGCAAGGAACAAACACAAAAAGTCATTTTTCCTTTCGTGGAACTGGGGTGCGTTTTTCTTCGGCCCCGTATGGTTTTTTTACCGTAAGCTGTATAAAGCCGGAGCTATTATGC
>JAXJUJ010000097.1:0-15685 GCA_036309125.1 Acutalibacteraceae bacterium
CCGTACATTACTTTAATTACATCAAGCCTTTACGAAAACTAAACAAAAAACCACCAGTCCAATATCGTATTGAACTGGCAGCTTAACTTTATTCTTTTTTTGTGTCTACAAAGTATTGACTATCTCAGAACCGAGTTGAACCCTCTCGCTTGTATTCTTTGTGATAAGAGCTGTAAGCGATGCGTAGGCAATGTTGTTTGCAGTAAAGAACACTGCATTGAGAAGGGTGTATGAAATAAAGAAGAAAATGTACTGTGCTATTTCGCCCCAGTTCATAGGTACTGCAAAACAAGCAACAAGTGCAACCGAGCAGCCAATGTATGGCCAAAGCATCCAGGGACGAGCTTTACCCATTTTCGTGTGTGTTTTATCAATCATTCTTCCGAAGAAGAAGTCGGATACACCGTCAAAAATCTTTGAGACAGCAATTAAGGTACTGACAATACCCATACTGAGTCCAACCGTATCGGTCAGATAAATCATCATAAATGCAGTAAGCAGTGCATATACACAGTTACCTGCAACGTCACCTGAACCGTATCCTATTTTATGATACCATTTTAAATATTTTTTCTGTTCCATAGTGAAGCTCTTTTATTAACTTAATTATTGGTTGTTCACAAATTCTATGAACCTAAGGAAAGCAGCTTTGCCTTCTGTATTGCGTTTGAACACACCGGCATCGTTAAGAACTTCGAGAAAAACCTTGCCGATTTCCTGTTCAATGATGTTTCTGGCATTTGATTCGCTTACATCGGGATGACGCTCACGGATTTCTTCAAACCATTTAGCGTGTTGAGCAAGCTCGGGGATTGCTATTAGGTTCTGATCGTTGACAAGGGCTCTTTCAAGCATTCCAATGTCACGAGCCAGTCTGGAGGGAAGAACCGCAAGCCCCATTACCTCAATCAGTCCGATGTTTTCCTTTTTAATATGATGAAGAGTCGGATTGGGATGGAATACACCAAGCGGTCTGTCCTTCGTAGTAAAGTTATTTCTTAAAACAAGGTCACATACATACTCTTTTCCGTTTTTACGAGCGATAGGAGTAACGGTATTATGTTGGATACCGTCTGTTTCTGCAAACACAAGAACGGACGAATCACTGTATGCTCTCCAACATTCCAGTATCAGGTCACAGCATCTTGCAAGCTCCTCACGTTCCTCAGAACTGAGTCTGATAACCGACATCGGCCATTTCACAATTCCCGCTTTAACCTTGGGATATTTGGAAATCTTAAATTCTGTTTCAATCTCGGCTGTTTCCATTGCAAATTTGTATCTACCGCCCTGGAAATGTTCGTGAGTCAGAATGGAACCGCCTACAATGGGTAAGTCTGCATTGGAACCAACAAAATAATGCGGAAGAAAATCAATTACATCAAAGAGCTTTCTGAAAACTGCAGCATCAATCTTCATAGGAGTATGTTTCATATTAAAGACGATGCAGTGCTCATTGTAGTATCCGTAGGGAGAATACTGAATCTCCCATTTTTCACCTCCGACGTTCATCGGGATGGGACGTAGATTTTGCCTTGCAGGGTGTTTCGCCGTCCCAACGAACCCTGCATTTTCAGGACAGAGCTGACATTTCGGATATGCGGAAGATTTTTGTTTCTTCGCAGCCGCAATGTCGCGGGGGTCCTTTTCCGGTTTGGAGCAGTTAATGGTAATGTCAAGTATGCCGTATTCACAAGGGAATTTCCATTTAAGATCCTTGGCAATGCGTCCTGCTCTGACGTAGTTCAGGTCCTGGTTGTACTGGTAGTACCAATCAGTAGCTTCTTCGGGACTATTCTTATAACGTCTTTCAAACTCGGCAATGATTTCACGCGGCATCGGTGTTAAGCATCCCATTAATTTCGTATCAAACAAATCTCTGGAATTCACCGTATCAGTGATAATGCCTTGCTTACATGCGTAATCCACCAACGGTTGCAGAATTTCATCAATGGTTTTGTATTCTTCCGCAGGAACACCATCCTTCCAATCTGTGAGATGAAGGACATCCATCAATTCATTACGGACGACTATCTCATCAGCGTTGGTGATCAGACGATATTTGATACCATAATCGATCAGGTTTTGAATTGCTCCGCAAATCATTTTTTCTCACCTCCATAATTTAAATAATTTCAAGACCGCCGTATGGTCTAATCTTCATTTGATGACAAGCACCTTCGCCATAAATTCGTTCAATACCTTCCTTATATTCATTTACCATTTCGGTAGGAACGAACGCTTGAATAGTGCCTGCAAAGCCACCGCCGTGAACACGAACAGCACCTCTGTTTCCGAGAATAGATTTACTCATTGCAATTGCCAAAGGAATTGCCTGTTCAGTAGGGGTATTATTAGAATAGAGATTTTGAAGCAAATTGCCGGAAGAAATTCCGGATTCATTAACTAGTCTCAAGAATAAATCGATATCTTTATTTTTGAGAGCCTCAGCTTCCTCATGAGCACGCTTGGTCTCTGCAAAGAAGTGCATTGCTCTCATAATCGCACGGTCTGAACAGAAGCTTCTCAGATTTGGCACAAAAGTGAAGAATTCCTTTTCATCAACCTCACTGAGCACTTCACAATCAAAGTAGTTAGCTACCTGTTTCATTTCCTCTCGGATTGCCACGTAATCGTCTGTCAGATTTTCGTGGCTGCTTTTGGTATCGGTAACGCAAAGCGTATATCCGTATTTTTCAAAATCAAAGTCAATCTTTTCAATTACCGGGGATGAATCATTTTTAAAGTCAATGGAAACAAGTCCACCGTAAGAAGAAACTGTCTGATCGAGAAGTCCGCACTTTTTACCAAAGAATACGTTTTCGGCAAACCATCCATACTGTGCGATTTCAAACGGGGTACTTTTGCCTTCATTATATCTCTGGTCAATTACAGTTCCGACAAGGGTTTCAAATGCTGCCGATGATGAAATGCCTCCACCACAGATAACATCTGATGTGGTATACATATCAAAGCCTTCAACCAAAACGTTTTTTTCTTTGAACTTTGCAACTACACCTTTCACAAGTGACAT
Source organism: Acutalibacteraceae bacterium (assembly GCA_036309125.1). GTDB lineage: Bacteria > Bacillota > Clostridia > Oscillospirales > Acutalibacteraceae > CAG-488. Next base: position 3,035 of record JAXJUJ010000097.1, read on the forward strand.
CGTACCATCGTCGTTGTCGTAAGGTTTCAAGTCGTCAAGCTGAATCTCTGCGAGTAAATATCCTTCTGATTTCACCCTTATCACGCCTTCAGTATGGAAGGAAACAACAGCAATTACATCAAGGTTTACTGCACCGGCAAGAACAATTCCACGCTGATGGTCTGTATGGTTACCGCCTATCTCCGTTCTACCGGAAGCAGAATAAATTTTAATATCCGTATGCGTCGGGAAGAAATCATGAAAAGTCTGCACCGCTCGTTCATATCTTTGTTGTTGCTTTTTAATAATACAATCCTGGGTTCCATAAAGTTCTGCAAAGAGATTTCTTACTCTATCACTCTTAATTTCTTCTATGCATTTTGTAAGGTTCATATTATCTTCTCCCGCCTATGGGTAGACTGCTTACCACCCTTATTTCGATTTAATTCTACCATCTTGTTAAAACAATAACAATAAACATTCTCACCATCTTTATGCACAAAATGTGATTGAAATATTGAAAAAACCGTGATTTTATGTATAATATAATTAGTAGAGCAAATAGTTTTCAAAAAAGTTTGAAACGGAGGACAAAAGATGTATACAAATCTGGCATATCTCGGAGAAGAAGATGAAGATATAGTAGACAAAAGCAAACCTCTTATTGTTACTGCTGCCGGCTACTACAGAGTACACACCAGCCGTGTTATCGAAACGGAACGCCCTAACGGTCGTGGAGATTATCAGTTACTTTATATTGCTGCCGGATGTGTCCATTTCTTCTTTGACGGTGTAGAAAGAATTGTTCCGAAAGGGAATATGGTGCTTTTCAGACCCGGTGAAACACAAATGTACTATTTATATGCCGCAGATAAGCCGGAAACCTATTGGGTACATTTTACCGGTTCGGATGTTGGTCTGCTTCTTAATTATTATCAGATGCCCAGAAATGAAAACATATTCTTTACCGGCATTTCTGCCGACTATCAATGGCTTTATCGCCAAATGATCCAAGAACTTCAGTTACAAAGAGTGAACTATGACGATCTTTTGAACATGAACCTACGGCATATTTTCTTGATTATCAACCGCTATCTTCAAGAAGGAAATGATGTAGGAACCGATATGCTGGATGAAATTGAAAGAGCTACACATTTTTTCAATGAGCACTATAATCAGCAAATTGTTATTGAGGATTATGCGAAAGATCGAGGTATGACAGCGAATTGGTTCATCCAAAGCTTTCGTAAAATTACAAAGTTTACACCTATGCAGTACATTCTTTCTTTACGCATGACTAATGCTATGAATCTAATCGATACCACCAATTACAATATGGCGCAAATTGCATCTGCAGTGGGTTATGAAAATTCTATGTACTTTAGCCGCATATTTAAAAAACACACAGGTATGACACCTACTGAGTATAAAAACAGAGGAAAAAACACATAAGATAATAAGACGACTGTTAAGTAAAACAACTTTATATTTGTGAGTTTTGATTTTTATGCAACAGAAAAAGGTGTCGGGTAAAACCGACACCTTTTTAAATTTCGACTGTAACTGTTGTGCCTTTTCCAACTTCACTTTCAAGCGATACATTACCTTTATGAAATTGAACAGCATGTTTTACAATTGAAAGCCCCAGTCCTGTTCCTCCTGTTTCTTTCGAATGGCTTTTATCGACTCTGTAAAATCTTTCAAAAATACGTCCCTGATGTTCTGGTGCAATGCCAATTCCTGTATCCGAAACGGAAACAACAGTATTTCCCTCTTGCTTGAAAATGTTTATTATGACCTTCCCACCATCAACATTGTAACGGATTGCATTGTCGCAAAGGTTATATATTATCTCATAAACATATCTGCGAACACCTGTTATTGTGCAAGGCTCACCTTGAATATTCAAAGAAACATTTTTCTTTGCTGCTAATGTAGCAAGTTCTTCAACAACCTCGTTTGCAACACTCATAATATCTACTTTTTCAGTTGCAACCTCATTGTTTTCATCAATTTGAGACAGACGGATAATATCGTTTATAAGACTTACAAGCCTTGAAGCTTCTTTGCGAATGTTACCGATAAACTTTTCTTTATCTTCTTCCTTTACAAGACCTGTTTCAAGAAGTTCAGCACTTCCTATTATAGACTGTAAAGGTGTCTTAAGTTCATGACTGACATTTGCAGTAAACTCCTGACGGTTACGCTCTGCAAAGGCACGGTCAGTAATATCAAAAATTAGAATAATCACACCCAACACTTTGCTTGTTGATTCTATCGAATTAACTGTAAACTGATATACACAACCATTTCTCTCTTCGGTATATTCAGAGTGCTTTCCTTCTATTGCCTCCCATATAGCTTTACTCATTTTTGTTGTACGGTCGTACAAAAGAAAATCATCACCCTTAACATCTTTGTTTACACGAAAAATCTTTTTTGCAGCCTGATTCATACTAAGCACCATAGCGTGCTCATCAAGCAAGACAAGCCCTTCACTCATTGATGCTATAAGTTGTTCAAATTCGTCAGATTTGCGTCTTATTGATTCCATTTGTTTTTTTATCTGCTTATGCTGCTTATGCAGCTTTGTGAGTATCGGTGTAAGCTCTTCGTAAGCCACATTCTCAGCAGGATGTTCAAGGTCAAGGTTCATAAGTGGTTCTGTAACTTGTTTTGCCATTGTAAACGAAAGGACAATAGCAACAACGGTTGCAATAAGTACAATAACAAAAATTGCCGGAAGCATACCTATAATAAGAGCACCTATGGTGAGTTGATTAACTGAAATACGAAGAACATCACCGTTTTCAAGCAAAAGCGCCTCATAAAAAGTCTTTTCTGTAAGAGTTGAAGATGTTCTTGCACTGCTTCCTTTACCGCTTTGAAATGCTTCAATGATTTCTTCTCGGTCGGCGTGATTTTCCATTTCATTAGCGATTGCTTGGGTATCATAAAGAACCGTACCGTCTGTACCGACAACTGTAAAACGGAAAACGCTTGAATCAAAGGTTTCAAAGTATTCAATACCCACCTCGTTAACAGTATCAGCAACAAGTTGAAGTTCTGCTTGCAACTGACTTTGCTGTGAAGTATTGAAATGGTCATAAAGAAAACTTGTTGCAATACCGATGCTTGCGAGTAAAACAACTAATGCTACGGTAAAAATGGAGTGGAATATCTTTTTTCTCATACTTCGTTCTCCAATCTGTATCCGACACCGATTACTGTTTTTATCTGACCACCGGCATTTCCAAGCTTCTGACGAAGAGTTTTGATATGCATATCAACAGTACGTGTTTCACATATGTAATCTACGCCCCATATTTCACTCATCAACTTATCTCTTGAAAATACCATTCCCGGATTTAGCATAAAAAATTTAAGCATTTCAAATTCCTTATGGGTAAGTTCAATTTTTTTACTGTCAGCAATTACTTTATGCTCTTTCTCTTTAAGAGTAATAGCACCAACAGTTATATCATCAATAGGTTTTACTTTTGTTGTGCGACGAAGAACTGCATTCACACGAGCAACCATTTCCATAACACCAAAAGGTTTTACAAGATAATCATCAGCACCTGAATTCAAACCACCGATTTTATCCATTTCTGTGCCTTTTGCTGTAGCCATAATAACGGGGATATCTTTATATTTAGGGTCCGAACGAAGTCTTTTAAGCACTTCAATCCCGTCAAGTTCAGGCATCATAATATCAAGAATGATAAGTTCGGGAATATCTGTTTTAAGAGCCTCCAGCATAGAAATACCGTCAGCAAAACCGCGAGCATTAAAGCCCGTTTGTTCCAAAGTGTAAACCTCTATCTCACGGATAGTATTGTCGTCGTCAACACACCAAATCATAAATTACTCTCCTTTATGAACACCCGTTACAGAAAATTCAACCCATTCTGCAATGTTCGTTGCATGGTCTCCGATGCGTTCAAAGTATTTTGCTATCATAAGCAGGTCAATGGCATATTCACCGTCTGCATTGTTATCGGTAATCATTTTAATTAAAGTATCTTTCATTTTTTTGAAAGCATCATCAACTATATCGTCACGCTCAAGAACGGATTTTGCAAGCTTGACATCCTGTCTTACATAGGCATCGATACTATCAGTTACCATTTTACAAGTTGCTTCAGCCATAAGCTTGAAATCATCAAATTCCGCACCTGTTTTTCCATTGAGGAAAGGTATAATCTCTGCAATATCTTCTGCCTGGTCTCCGATTCTTTCCATATCAGTTATCATTTTAAGAGTCGCCGAAATTACACGAAGGTCTTTTGCAACAGGTTGTTGCTGAAGCAAGAGTTTCAGACAAATGGATTCAATTTCTCTTTCCCTCTGGTCAATTTCGTGACCTTGTGATTTTGCTTTTTTAGCACTTTCTGCATCACCGTTTAACAAAGCTCTTGCAACAAAAGCAATAAGTTCTTCGCACTGTGCTCCCATTTCAATCATCTTTTTATTAAGCAAACCAAGTTGCTCATCAAATCTGCTTCTCATATCATCCAAACCTTCCTGTAATATAATCTTCTGTGCGTTTATCTTTAGGTTGTGAGAATAATTTCTCTGTTTTATCAACTTCAATTAATTCACCGAGAAGGAAGAACGCTGTATTATCAGAAATACGAACTGCTTGTTGCATATTATGAGTTACTATGATTATAGTATATTTTTCTTTCAATTGCAATGCAAGTTCTTCGATTCGGGAAGTTGAAATAGGGTCAAGAGCTGATGTCGGCTCGTCCATAAGTAACACTTTGGGCTCTACTGCAAGAGCACGGGCAATACAAAGACGCTGTTGTTGTCCACCGGAAAGACCGAGAGCGTTTTTCTTAAGTCTATCTTTTACTTCATCCCATATTGCCGCATCCTTAAGTGCTTTTTCTACAATTTCATCAAGCTTCACCTTGCTTGTGATTCCGTGAGTACGTGGACCGTAGGCAATATTATCATAAATACTCATCGGGAACGGATTGGGCTTCTGAAATACCATACCCACATCACGGCGAAGCTCATTTACATCTATATCTTTGTCAAAAATGTTTTTTCCGTTATATGAAACTTCACCCGAAATTTTCACGGTCGGTATAAGGTCATTCATACGGTTAAGAGTTTTAAGAAAGGTTGATTTACCACAACCCGAAGGACCGATTAAAGCTGTAATGCTCTTTTCAGGAATTGATATGTTTATATTTTTTAAAGCCTGATTTTCGCCATACCACAAGCACAAATCTTTAGCTGTCATTATTTCGCTCATACGCTTCTCCTTTTAGAAAAATGTTTTCCTACCATTGTGGCAGACAAGTTTATAAGTAATGTTAAAATCATAAGAATTGCTGCAATAGCAAAGGCAACACCAAATTCGCCTTCCTCTTTTGCATATACATAAAGTGCAACAGTAAGAGTAGCACCGGGACTTGTAAGACCTTCAAAAATACCGTTAAGAGCGTGGGCAAAGCCAGCCGTAAAAAGTAGTGCCGCTGATTCACCGAGAATTCTTCCTACAGAAAGGATACAACCTGTTACAACACCGTCTACACAACCCGGTAATACTACTGTGCGAATCACACGCCATTTGCCCGCACCAAGACCGAAAGCACCTTCACGATAACTTTGAGGAACAGTTTTAAGACTTTCCTGAGTTGTTCTCATTACTGTAGGGAGGTTCATTATTACAAGTGTCAATGAGCCTGCTATAAGACTTGTTCCGAAGTTGTTTGAAAACAACAGCATACCTACAAGACCATATATAATTGAAGGAATGCCTGAAAGTGTTTCAGAAGCATATTCAATCATACCAACCAGTTTTTTATTCTTGGCATACTCTGTAAGATATATTGCCGCACCGACACCAAGGGGTAACACAATAACGAGTGTGGCAAGAACAACATAAACCGTGTTAAGAATATCGGGTAAAATACCGATTCTTTCCGTTAAATAGCTCGGTTTAGTAGAAAGTAATTCCCAGGTAATATTGGGGATTCCTTTAATGAGTACATATCCCAAAAGGAAAAGAACAAGTGCCGATGTAAATGCAGTGCAAAGCATCATTGCTACATGCATTAAGCCAATATATATTTTTCTTTTATTGTTCATCTTACTTCTCCTTGTCACGCTTCAGGAAGAAATTGAGCGTTGCGTTAATGAGCATAATAAACAGAAACAGTACAAGAGCAATGGAAAATAGTGCATTTCTCTGTAAGCTTCCCGGACTTGAATAAGCCATTTCACTTGCTACGGCTGTGGTAAGAAAGCGAACACTCTGAAAAAGCGAAGGCATATTTGCTACATTGCCCGCCACCATCATAACTGCCATTGCTTCACCGATAGCACGACCAACGCCGAGTACAACTGCAGCGGCAATACCGCTTTTGGCGGCAGGGACTGAAACCTTAAAATATGTTTCAATATCAGTAGCACCCAAAGCGAGTGAAGCATCCTCATATTCCTTCGGAACGGCATCAAGAGCTGTAACAGATACTTTTATAATATTAGGAAGTATCATAATTGCAAGGACAATAATGGCCGCAAGCAAGCTCGCGCCGTCAGGAATATTGAATATTTCTCTTATTGCAGGTACAAGCACAAGCATACCCACAAGACCGTATACAACTGAAGGAATACCAGCAAGAAGGTTTACGGCAGACTCCATTATAGAACGCACCCTTTTGTTTGCAATTTTTGAAAGATACACTGCGGTAAAAAAGCCGATAGGAACACCAATAAGTATTGCTCCTGCTGTACCATATACACTTGTAAGAATGAATGGAAGTATTCCGTATTTAGGTTCTTCTGCTGTTGATGCCCATTCTTTTCCGAACAAGAAATAAATCAAACCTATTTCTTTTATCGCCGGCAAACCTGATACTATGAGATATACTGTAATGAGTAAAACACAACCGACAGTTATAAGTCCCAACACAAGAAAAATGCCGTGAATTATATTTTCAAATAATCGTTTTTTGTTCATATAATACCTCAATGGGAAAAAGCGACGGCAGATGCACCACCGTCGCTCAAATTCCTTAGTTAGCAGGAACAACACCTGCTTCAATTATAATTTCGTGTGCTGCTTCTGAAGTGATGAAATTAAAGAAAGACTGTGCACTTTCGGAAAGAGTTACATCGGTTTTAGTTACAAGTACGAAGGGGCGCTGTACAACATAAGTACCGTTTTTGATGGTTTCTTCACTAGCTGTAACGCCGTCAATTTTAAGTGCTTTTACAGTATCTTTAACTGATGCGAGAGAAGCATAACCGATTGCATTGGGGTTACTTGCAACTGTTGTGATAACATCACCTGTTGAAGTAAGCTCCTGACGGTAAGCACACTTGTCCTCTGTGTCTGTGATTGACTCAAAGCCGTCTCTTGTACCGCTGCCTGCCTCACGACCGATAAGTACGATTTCAGCATCGTTACCGCCGATTTCTTTCCAATTCTTGATTTCACCTGTGTAGATTTTTGCGATGGTTTCCAAGTCAAGGTCGTTTACAGGATTTTCGGGATTTACAATAATTGCAATGCCATCATAAGCGAGAATAGTTTCTTCAAGACCATTTGCCTTTTCTTCATCCTTAAGACTACGGCTTGCAAGACCGATGTCGCATCTGCCCTCCTGAACTGCCTGAATACCAGCGCCTGAACCTGTTGCGTTATAAGTTACTGTAATACCTGTGTCTGTTTCAAACGCTTCGCCTAAAGCACCGATAACCTTGTTCATTGATGTTGAACCATCGGTTGATACTGCTTCCTTGTTCCCACTACAAGCAGTGAGGGCACACACCACAATTAATACTACTACGATTAAACTGATAATCTTTTTCATTTTAAAATCTCCTTTTGATTTTTTTCTGGATTTAATTTTTTACATCGATTTTCTCGACTACGGTCACATTCTATCTTTATCATGTAAAATCTGTAATCAAATCTATGTAAAAACGATGTAAAAAAAAATAAAGCACCGCTATGCAATGCTTTATTTTATAGTATTCTTACTTTATCACTATTAAATCAATTAACGGAATATTCCTTTGGAGCTCCGTGAGCACCGAAGATTTTCCAATTACCGATTCCAAGTCTTTGCAATACGGCAGCGCGTTCCTCACCGCAAAGTTTTGGATCGGTATCCACTGATGTCATTAGAATGGGAGCATACTGATTATACTCAGCCTGCTCTGCAGTTAATCCATGAATATTGATATATACGTCGCCGGTAAAAGCAATGTGATTCTTATAATCAATCAACACCACTTCTCCCGGAAGGTGTCCACCTTTTCCTTCATAGACCTCAAAGTGAAGGTCTGCAAAATCGAAGAACCCGATTTGTGTCAAAGGTTCCTTCAGGTTTTCAGTATTCATCCAAGGAGTCTTCAACTTTTTAGGATCCACTGTCTTATATGCCGTTAAAGTTTTGCAGATATCAATATAGGGTTTATGGATTGGCTTTTCTTCTCTGAAACCATTTTTGCCCTTAGATTCGTTTATCAAACTTCGGGCAGAATTATGGCTAACGATAATCTCGTCAAAGACGTCCATCATACCGCAATGGTCCACATCAGCATGGGTTAGCAGTAATCGTTTCGGCAATTTATCAAAGTCTGAGATTACCGTTTTCAAAACCTGAAGCATTTCGTCTTTGTAGCATGCATATCCGCTATCTACAAACAAAAGCTCTCCATCACTGATAATCACCGCAGTATTACTGCCGCAAGCGGGCTCAATAAGTATAATTTGGGTTTTCTTGGATATCTGATGAGTGGTAATTCTGGGGACGAACTTTTCGTTCTTAGATTTTGCTAACAGTTCAGCAAACTTGCTAATACTGTCAAAAGTACGATACGGTGACAATCCTTGTTCATCCAAGGTCTGCATAGCAAGGTTGGACGAAACCAAAAGGCTCTGTTTTTCTTCCTCAGTTAAGGCCAACATTTGCGCAAGGCCACGGACAAAAGCGTTGTAAAAAATACTGTTATCATATGTCCTTCCGGAACTGTTATAGTTAATAATTTTAACTTTGCAGATCTGTTCTGCCTGCTTCATAAATTCTGTGATTAGCTGTGGGTCTTCCACATACAGACCCATTTTAAATTTTTGATAATCGGTACCGTTTTCCTGAGAATTAATATAAGAGATGTTGAAATTAAACTGATTTATAAGTTCCAAAACACTTGTAACACTGCCGGGCACATCTCTCAAGGTAAATTCAATCAGCACAATACTGGAATCTGAGGATTTATTCTGCAGGTATCCGATTTTTTTAAGTTCTTCATCGGCTTTTATAATCTGTTCCTCTGTTCCTTCCACATCCAAAAAGAGCATATGCGAGTCTACGGATTTATCGTAGCTGACACGCGTTATATTGATGCCTAACGTTGCAAAGCATTTGCTGGCTTTTAAGAAAGCTCCTATGTGATTTGGCATAGAAGTTGCATATGTTTTTTTCATAGTATTCACCAACTATAGCAAAGGTAATTCATAAATGATTTTATATCGTATTATAAAAAACAGTCCTGACAGATAATTCTGACAGGACTGTAATTGTTTATGGACATCCGTCCTTCTTCGATGCCTTTTTGCTTTCAATTAGATTTCTTTTTTCCAAAGACCGTGAAGATTGCAGTATGCATAGGCCGCAACAGGCTTTTCATCAGCAAGAGCGAAGGTTACGGTAGGTGCCTTACCAACCTCGAGACACTTACGCTGACCGCCTCTGTCAGTCTGGAGATATACCCAAACGATATGATGTTCTTCTGTCATAGGATGCTCAACAGAACCGATGGTTACAGTTACAATGTTATCCTCTACTGTTACAACAGGGATGTGCTTTTCATAGCTTGCTTCAATCATGCCAGGTTCAAGCTTAGTCATCTTCTGACCGCAGCACATCATCGGAACACCTGCATCGTGGATCATTCCAATCAAATTACCGCAATGCTCACAAATGTAAAACTTATTGTTATCACACATATCCAAATACCTCCAAGTATTTTCTTATATTATTTTACCACCAAAACATAAATTTATCAAGTATACAGAAGTAATAACATAAAAATAACTTGTTTCTTTAAATTTCATTTCTTATCAAACAACGCTCTGCGTTCGGTAGAATGGCGCATCATAGCTCGCATCGAGTCAACGTCCTCTGTTTCGAGCATTGTTTTGAGTTCATTAAACTTATCGATAAACAATGTCATCTGCTCTAAAAGAGCAGACTTATTCGCAACGAATAGTTCGCTCCACATATCGTCGTTAATTCGTGCAATACGGGTAAGATCTCGGAAGGAGTCTCCCGTAAACTTCTCCATATTCTCTTTGTCGTTGCAGGTCATCAGCGTGATTGCAATACAGTGAGTGAGCTGCGAAAGAAAGCCAATCATCTCATCGTGCTCCTCAGGAGACAATGTTGTTACGTTAGAAAAGCCGAGAAGTCTGCCAAGCTCCAAACAGGTCTGGTCTGAATCGCCCCCTGCGTGTTTTTCTGTGTCGGGGTTACAATGTAGTTTGCACCCACAAACATCTTATCGGTACTGTTTTTCACACCGGATACCTCACGGCCTGCCATCGGGTGAGCTGCAATAAACTCCAGGTCCGGGCGAAGCATATCCTGAATCTTATAAACAATGCTTCCTTTCACACCGGTTACGTCAGTGATGAGAGCTCCACTTTTGAGAAGCCCTTGATTCTTTTCGATCCACTCAACAAATACGTGAGGATATAATGCAAAAATCACAAGGTCTGCATCACCGATCATATCGGCATCAAGCTCGGTTGTGCCTTCATCGATAATTCCTTCTTTGAGCGCGTAGTCAACCGAGCTTTGTTCCAAGGTAATTGCACTGATATGAAAGCCAAAGCGTTTTAATACCTTAGCATAGCTTCCGCCCAATAGTCCGAGACCGACTATGAGTATTTTTTTACTTGTATCTACAAACATTTCATTTTCCTCCAAGGAGATTTTACAGTTTGTCGGCAATATCCAATATCAACTGTTCTGTCTTTTCCCAACCGAGACAAGGATCCGTAATCGATTTGCCAAAGATATGTTCTTCTGCTTTACAAGCACCGTCCTCTATGTAACTTTCAATCATAAGACCTTTCACCAAACGCTTAATATCTCCGTTTTGATTGCGGCTGTGCACAATATCCTTCGCAATACGAATTTGCTCAAGATATTTCTTGCCCGAATTATTATGATTAGTATCCACAATAATAGAGGGGTTTGTCAGGTTGGATTTTTCATAAAGCTCTTCCACTCTTAAAAGATCTTCATAATGGTAGTTAGATACGCTTCTTCCTGCACCGTCTAAATATCCGCGCAAAATAGCGTGTGTATAAGGGTTACCGGCGCTTGTCACTTCCCAACCACGATAGATAAAGGTATGGCTGGATTGTGCCGCAACAATAGCGTTCATCATAACGCTAAGGTCTCCGCCTGTGGGATTCTTCATACCTACAGGAATACCTACACCGCTTGCAGTCAGTCTATGTTGCTGATTTTCTACAGAGCGAGCTCCAACAGCAACGTAGGAAAGCAAATCGGATAAGTAACGATGATTATCGGGGTACAGCATTTCATCTGCACAAGAGAAATCGTAATCGCGAAGTGCAGCCAAATGAAGCTGACGGATAGAGACAATACCGGTGTACATATCCGGTTTAGCTTCAGGGTCCGGTTGATGAAGCATTCCCTTGTAACCCTGTCCGGTAGTGCGGGGTTTGTTTGTGTAAATTCTCGGGATTATGATGATTTTATCCGAAACCTGTTCCTGTACCTTGCGAAGTCTGGATATGTATTCAAGCACCGGTTCACTATGATCAGCAGAGCATGGTCCTACAATTAGGATAAACTTATCCGAGCTGCCATCAAATACGGCGTTGATAGCTTCATCACGTGCTGCTTTAACCTGCTTCATATGTTCTGTCAAGGGAAATTCTTCTTTTACTTCCTGCGGAATCGGAAGCTTTCTGTGGAATGTCATTTGCATATTAACTACCTCATTTCTGATAGATTTCAGTTTGATAAAATAAAAAGTCCGCACCAACTAAGCTTAAAAAAGCATAGCAAATGCGGACTGTCCGTTTTATTCAACCCAAACGTTTTAAATCTTGGGTATCACAGTAGACGGGCAGCCCTTTTTGTAATAATAAAAGTATGCATAAAACTTATTATTCATCATTTTTGCTGCCTCCTTTGTGATTTATTGTCGTATATTATATCACTTTAAACCGCTGAAGTCAAGATGTCATATGAGGAAAATTTTATTAACCAATCTTAAAGCCTTGAACAAATTGACTTTTTGCAATGAATAGACTATAATAGATGCTAAAGAAATTCTAATTTATTAAATTTGCCGAATCAATCGGCGTTAAACGGAGGTTATATTATGACTACCTATAAGTGCAAAATTTGCGGAGAGATCTTCAACGTTCCTGTCGGTGAAGAGGCTGTTTGCCCAAAGTGCCGTCAGAAAGGCGACAAGCTTGAAGTTGTGGAAACTGTGCCCGCATCCAAGTATGCCGGCACCCAGACCGAGAAAAACCTTGAGGCTGCTTTCGCCGGCGAGTCCATGGCAAGAAACAAATATACCTATTTTTCTTCTAAGGCTAAGAAGGAAGGCTTTGAGCAGATCGCTGCTCTCTTCTTAAAGACTGCTGACAAC